>DATKOU010000068.1:0-5493 GCA_035524455.1 Thermodesulfovibrionales bacterium
TTCGGGCAAACAGGATGCCAGTTAAAAAATATTCAGACAATACAGTCTTGGAAACCATCCAAGAGAGGGGATTTCACCATCACCCCCTATTTGGTTGACCATTCGGGATTCGATGCCCTTGCTTTTCTAATAGAGGGGGAAGGAAAGAAGGTCTTTTATTCTGGAGATTTCAGAGGGCATGGAAGAAAGCAGGTCTTGTTTAAGAATATACTCAAGAATCCTCCAAGGAATATTGATTACCTGATTCTTGAGGGGTCTATGTTGGGTAGGGATAAAGGGAAATATGAAACTGAGCAAGATATTGAGAGAGAACTGACTACCCAATTTAAGGAGAGTGATAATTTGTTTTTTGTTTCCTGTTCTACCCAAAACATCGACAGGCTGGTATCCATATATCGTGCCTGTATCAAGAGTGGCAGAACTTTTGTGCTTGACCCGTATGCAGCCTTTATCTTGGATAGACTCAAAGCAGTATCTTCAAACATCCCCCAGTATAACTGGGGCAAGAACATTAAGGTCTTCTTTGTTCCAAATAGCTATACAGAGAGAATGGCTGAGAACAAGAGCCTTTTCAAGTTCAAGTCTGCCAAGATAACCTATGATGAAATACAAGAGAAAAGGCATAAGCTGGTAGTCAAGGATTCATACACCACAAGGAAGATATTTGCCAATAAGAACAATCTCGGCAATTCCGCTCTTATTTATTCCATGTGGGAAGGATATTTGCCACAAGTGAAGCCATTTTGGGATAAACATAGTGTCCCGATTGTCATGATTCATTCCAGCGGTCATGCGTATATTGAAGAATTACAGGCTTTTGTCAACGCAATGAAGCCCAAGTGGGTTATCCCCAACCATACCTTCTACCCCGAAAGATATCCCGGCATATTTGGAAGAAATATTTTAACCATAAAAGATGGTCAGACAGTGGAGCTATAATAATCGGAAAGGAGAATCCTATGCCATATGTGAATATCAAAATCACCAGGGAAGGTGCAACACCTGAGCAGAAAGCGCAGCTCATTCGGGGAGTGACAAAATTACTTTCGGACATTTTGGGCAAGAACCCCCAGACCACGGTGGTGGTTATTGATGAAGTGAAAACAGACAACTGGGGAATCGGCGGAGAGACTGTTACCTCAAGAAGAAAGCGGGGACAGTGAGAAAGGGAGAGTTGATGTTCTGACCGTAGAGGTGTAATAATACTGTTAAGGTCTGTATGAACATCACAAAAGGCAAGACCACATTTGTACTCGCAATCATTTTCTCTCTTATCCTCCATCTCATCGCCCTTGCGGGCATCAGGGGAGTCTCTTTTGTAAGTGCCCTCTCCCCCGACATTTTCTTGACAAGCCTCGAAAAGGAACTACCGAAACATTCTCCGGCAATGCTTTTGAAAAAGCCCCCTTTGCTCAATAATATCAACAAAGCGCAAATCGAAACCCAGGAGGAGGATGACAGCACTATTTCCGAAGAGCCCGGCGAACAAGATGTGCCCACAGAAAATAACGATTCTGCGCCTCAGGAAGAGCAAACCCCTGACATGGAGGATCAGACCGAGTCGCCGGATAACGCCCATATAGCGGATATCGCAGACAATAAAGAGAACCATCTGGAGACCCTTTCAAAACAGCAGGACAGAAAGAAAGCTGCACTCCTGAAACCTTCGAGGGAAAAACTCTATTTTGAGCTTTACTGGCTCGGCATTTATGTGGGCAATGCCACATTTGAGGCGGTGCTTAACAACGGAGAGCTGAGGATAACCTCGCAGGTCCATTCCACTCCATTTGTTTCCACTTTTTACAAGGTGGAAGACTACGCGGAAAGCAGGATCGTTGACGGCGCGCCGGTCCATTTCAGCATTAAACAGCAAGAGGGAAAATACAGGAGCAATAAAGAGACCATATTTGACCAGAGCGGAAAGAAGGTCACTTTCTTAAATCATCTCAAAGAAACCAAAGAGGAACACACAATGGAAGGACAGGGCCTCTGGGACGTTATATCAGGGTTTTATTATCTGCGGACCCATTCCATGGAAACAGGCAAGACCATCTCCATCAATGTGTTCGACAGCAACAAGTTTCTCACCGCCGAGGTAACCGTTATGGGAAAAGAGCGGATCGAGGACGTGAACCAAAAGGGGATAGACACCATAATCGTGAAACCCGTTCTGAACTCTGATGGGCTTTTCAAGAACAAGGGAACCATTCTGGTCTGGTTCACCGACGATGAACACAGGATTCCCGTAAAGGTAGAGACAGAGGTCCCGGTGGGAAAAATTATCGCGAAATTGATGAGCCGGGAATCGGAGTGAAAAGGAGAGGTCCTCAGATTTCGACAATGATGGGCATAATCATGGGTCTCCGCTCCATGGTGTTCCTGAGATATTTTTTAAGCACACTTCTCAGCTTTGCCTGAAGCAGTGAAGCATCGGTAATCAACTCCCTGTCCATCTCTTTCAGCGTTTTGCTCACAAGCTCCTTCACATCGTTCATCACGTCAGGTGAAGCATCCTCAAAGATGAATCCCCTTGACATGATGTCAGGACCAGAGATGATATTCCCGGTGAGCTTTTCCACCGCAATGTGGATGAGCACAATGCCGTCATGGGCAAGTCTCCGCCTGTCCCGCAGCACCATGTCCTCCACATCCCCCATGCCTTTTCCGTCAATAAAGACCCGGCCTGAATTCACCCTGCCTCTCTTTGCCGCACCTGCATCAGAAATCTCAAGGATCTCTCCGTTTTCGAGGATAAAGATGTTCTCCTTGGGTACCACGGTCTTTTCCGCGAGCATGCCATGGTAAGACAGGTGACGGTACTCCCCGTGGATGGGCATAAAGTATTTCGGTCTCACCATATTGAGCATCAGCTTAAGCTCCTCTTTTGAGGCATGCCCCGAGACATGGATTTCAGAAACTTTTTCATAGATGACATTGGCGCCCCGCCTGAAGAGGTGGTTGATGATCTTTCCTATAGAGCGCTCATTGCCGGGAATTATCTTGGCCGAAAGGATTACGGTATCGCCCTCCTTTATCTTTATGGTCTTATGCTCGTCAGTGGCAATCCTTGAAAGCACACTCATGGGCTCTCCCTGGCTTCCGGTGGTGATGATCACCACCTCTTCGTCAGCCAATGTGTCGATATCTTCCAGTGCAAGCCATGTAAGGGGAGGAATCTTAAGGTAACCGAGGTCGAGGGCTATCTGGGAATTAGAGACCATGCTCTTTCCGCACAGGATGACCTTTCTTCCGAACATGACCGCCACATCGATGGCCTGTTGCACCCTGTGAATATTGGATGCAAAGGTCGCGATGATGATCCTTCCCTTTGCCTTGGAAAAGATGTCCTCAAAGGCCCTGCGAACCTCCTTTTCGGAAAAGGTGAAACCGCCCTTTTCCGCATTTGTGCTGTCAGAGAGCAGGAGGAGAGTGCCCTTTTCCCCATACTCAGAGAATTTATGAAAATCCATTAACTGGCCGTCCACAGGGGTGGGGTCGAGCTTGAAGTCACCCGTATGCACCACCCTCCCCATCGGGGTATTGATGCAGAGTCCCACCCCATCCACAATGCTGTGAGTAACCCTCATGAACTCCACAGAAAAAATGCCCAGCTGGATTATGTCCCTGGGTTTGACGGCAATGAGTCTTATATGTTCGAGATGGTGTTCTTTGAGTTTCTCCCTGATAAGACCGAGGGTGAGCGCGGTCCCGTATACCGGGATATCTATGTCCCCGCCCCAAAGGTTCCCCTCACCTTTCCGGGCACCCAGTTCTTTCAAAAGGAAAGGAAGGGCGCCTGTGTGGTCTTCATGGCCGTGGGTGATGACGATTCCCCTTAGCCTCTCTTTGTTTTCGATGATATAGGAGAAGTCAGGGATGACGAAATCAACACCGAGCATGTCCTCTTCAGGAAACATGAGGCCAGCATCCACCATGATGATGTCGTCGGAGTATTCGAATACTGTGGAGTTGAGGCCTATCTCCTCAACTCCGCCAAGGGGGATTATGGAGAGGTTATTATTCAACTCTGTGTATCCGCATGTTCTATTAAGGATCGACAAAGGAGCATCAGGTCAGCAGAAACTCCATTAAAGCCTTCTGGGAATGGAGCCTGTTTTCCGCCTGGTCAAAAACCACGCTGTGGGGCCCGTCCATCACCTCATCCGTAATCTCCTCTCCGCGATGGGCAGGGAGACAATGGAGCACGATCACATCCTTTTTTGCACATGAGAGCAATGACTCATTCAGCTGATAAGGCCTGAATTTCCTCTTTCTCTCTTCAGCCTCCTTCTCCTGCCCCATGCTCACCCACACGTCCGTGTAGATTACATCCGCCATACCTGCCGCCTCCCTTGGGTCCCTGAGCATAATGATCTCGCTCCTCGCACCCGCCCTTGCCCTCTCAAGGACATCAGGGTCCGGTTCGTAACCTTCAGGAGATGCCATCACAAAATGAATCTCCATTCTGGAGGCAGCCTCAATAAGGGAATTTGCCACATTATTTCCGTCACCTATGTAGGCAAGACGTATGTCTTTAAGCCTTCCTTTTCCCTCCTGTATCGTAAGGAGGTCGGCCAAAACCTGGCACGGATGGTGACGGTTTGAAAGACCATTAATGACCGTAGCAGTCGCGTAGGAAGCAAATTCCTCAACCCTTGAATGCTCATATGTCCTCATGACAATGGCGCTCAAATAACGGGAAAGGGTCCTTGCAGTATCAGCGGTTGTCTCCCCCCTTCCCATCTGAAGCTCCGAGGCGTTCATGAAGAGGGCCTGTGCCCCCAGCTGGTAAATCCCTGTCTCAAAAGACACCCTGGTTCTCGTGGAAGACTTTTCGAACAAGAGTCCTACACTCTTGCCTATGAGAGGACATGTGTTCCTGTCCTCACCCCTCTTCAGCTTCAGCGCCCTGTCCACGATGGAGCGTATCTCATCTGCCGAGAGGTCCCAAATCGTAAGGAAATCCCTTTTCATGAAAGCCTTCCCAACAGGTCATCGAGTATATCGAGCACATGGTCTATATCCCTCTCCCGGACAATAAGGGGAGGAGTGAACCGCAGCACATTACCCGCAGTGCAATTGATGATCACACCCCGTTCCAGGCATGCCTTGACGATACTCCCGCACTCTGTGGTGAGTTCCATACCGATCAGGAGGCCCATACCCCTGACATCAGTGATGACGCTCAGGTGCTCCTTTTTGAGCTGGAGAAGTCCCTCAATGAAATATTCACCCATCCTTCTGCACTGGTCGAGGATGAACCCGTCCTCGAGAAGGGTTTCCAGGGTGGCTATCGCAGCGGCACAGCCAAGGGGATTCCCTCCGAAAGTGGTTGCGTGGTTTCCTGGCCGGAATGCCGCAGCAACCGCATTCGTGGCGAGCATGGCGCCTATCGGAAATCCTCCACCGAGCCCCTTGGCAAGGCTCATAATATCAGGCTTGATGCCAAAGTGCTCATAGGCAAAGAGTTTACCCGTTCTCCCCATACCGGTC
>DATKOU010000069.1:0-6073 GCA_035524455.1 Thermodesulfovibrionales bacterium
CTTGTTCCTCTTATCCGTGATTTGGAATGTATGCACTTCACCTAATCGCATTATTTCAATCTCAGGCAGACCGTGGGCTTCTCCAGACAGAGGAATTGTTAAGTCATCTCCTATAAGAAAAGAGGTCCTATGTGAAGATGATGAATCAAGCATTGATACGACTTTGAGATACTCTGGCTGCAGCCATGCGACTATCTGACCAGAATATTTCCCCTTAAAATAGTAGGCAAGAGAAACGATAAGCTCCTTCCCCTTATTTGTTGGAATGAAAGTCGGCTTGTCCTGTTCAGGAGAAAGAAAGTGTTTCGCTTCTGACAAAATCTGAGGACGGGAATCTGTTGGATATGCCTCAGAAAGGATGTTCCCGTGTTCATCCACTAATGCTATCCTGAGGTACAAAGACTTCTTATCCGTTTTATAACGATTAAGGAGCGCATAAAACCGCTGTTTAATAGGGGGGATACTTTGTTTCAAACCATATTCCATGCTCATGCCGAGTGCCTTATTCTCGAAGAAGACATCAATCAGGCGGGATGCAGCAAGGTTTATTAGGTCTTCCTTGCGACTATTAAAGAAATTGCTCAGAGTATTGGCTAGCCTTTCATTTTCGAAGCTGAACTGCTTGAGAATTGTCTGTTGCAATGCTATCTGGGATTTGTAGTTGGCAACTAGAACAAAGCAGACATAAAAAAGCAAGAGCACGCTTATGCTAGCACTAATCAAGGTAACATTCCTCGTTGTTTTTGACATAGTGTTTATTTTCTCATTGTGACGTCAAAAAGCCTCGCCATTCTCTAAGCCAAGGAGAGATAGATCCCACTATCTATCCTTAAAAAAAGCAGGATAGTAATCCGCAGCAAAAGGATAATATTTGTCGGCAATCTTCCGATACGTTCCCTCTTTTTTTATTTTCTCAAGAAAGTTGTTGAAGGCCTTCATGAGTTCAGGAGAATTCTTCCTAAATGCCACAGCCATATCTTGCGTGTCGCTGATCGGGCCAATCACCTTAATTTCCCCTGGCCACTTCTGCAGGGCTACAAGAGCATCAGGAACATCCAGAAGTGATAATTCCGCTTTCTTATTGAGGAGGGCAGGAGCAATCTCATTTAATGAACCTTCAAAATATTCAAGGTGTGCTCTCGCGCCCTGGAGATCATACAATGATGGGTCTAAGCAGGTCCCCTTTTTGCAGAGAACAGAGCGTTCTGCAATTAATGACTTAACTGCTTTTATGTCTTTTTCCGTATTCTTGCTTGGCGTTATCGGCTTAAGTGGTGAGTCAGAACGTGCGACAAGCCATACCTGGGTAGGAAATGTAGAATTTGAGAATGTTACTACCTTTTGTCTCCAAGGCAACACAGTCATTCCATTTGCAATAAGATCGCCTTTAATAGGAACAGTTCCTAAAACTTCTATGCCGCTTGCTTTCGGGACTACTTTCTGACCAGTCAGATCTCCGATGGCATTGTCCCAGTCTGTCATGACATATTGATATTGAACTCCAAGATGGAGGGCAAAGAGTTTAATAATTTCGACATCCATTCCATCTCCACTTCCTGTCACGAAATTGGCGTATGGGATACCAAGGTGACGGAGAATACCTCTTTGCTTGATATCCTTAAGATCTTGTGCAAAAACAGATCCTGACATCAGAGAGATATTCAAAACAATCGCAAGTATAGAAAAGAGATGGTAACACTTCTTTCTGCTAGCACAGTGCTTATTCATAGTGCCTCCTTCTGCCGTTCTATGGCCCCGCAATACACGAGGCCTTTCTTATACATTGTGCCCGGGCGAATGCTTCAGGCTTCCCCACTGCCTTATGTAGGGCTTGCACACCACATTCAGCACGACGGGATCTCTAACACATAGTGTTCTCTCGACCTCTAAACCCAAGGCAAGTCCTATGCTTGATTACAGTGTGCTGTTTAGTGCCTTCAAAGTCAATCCTACCTGAGTAGGATATAAAACTGTTTAGTCTTATGTTATTATCCTGATGATAACCCCATTTCTTCCTGAAACAAACACGTTCAAAATGTAGATTATCATGGTGATTACTACTGCAATGAATATAGGGGAGCACCCTTAAAAGAGCCTTTCTAATATACTTTTTTCTTGACATCATGCTGTTGAAAAAAAGTCAAGCATCTGCGTAATATACAGCAAGAAACCTCTTAGGATGCTATGAAACTCTCTTATCCTGTGCACACATTGGATAATCAGCTTTTGCTGCCGGCCGGCACCGTTCTTTCAACGGAGACGTTAGAGGATTTGATCTCTTCAAACAAGGTAACATCTTATCAAGCCTATCCATTGCTCGAATATGGAATGGTAAAACATGATTTGCTCCGTCAAATGATCAGGCCCCCATACGATTTGATTTTCTCTAGTCAGGAGAGAATTGCAGGAGTCATGACCGTGCTGGAGAAGGTTAACCTCATCATTCCCGTTTTGCAGTCACTGGATTACTTTAAGAGAGACGACTACCATACATATTGCCACGTTCTTATGGTACTTGCTCTTTCTACTTTAATTGCTAGAGATCTGTTACCTGATTATCGGGGGTGGATAAATGAAGTTTCGCGTGGCCCTACTCATGATATTGGCAAAATCTGCATTCCTTTGCATATCTTGAAAAAAGCCACCCCCCTCACTAAGGCTGAAAAGAGCATTATAGATCATCATTCTACTGCAGGCTATGTTCTTCTCAGCTATTTGCACAAGGATTATAAGAACCTTGCCGCCATAGTGGCGAGGGATCATCACGAGAGGAAAGATGGTTCCGGCGTGCCCCGTGGGATACGGCTCAGGGACCCCATGGTGGAGATAATAGTTGTGTGTGACGTATACGATGCTCTTATTTCTCCGAGACCTTACCGACCTGTCTCATATGACAACAGGACAGCGATAGAGGAGCTCACTAAAATGGCTGAAATGAATAAGATCGGATGGAAAGTAGTCAAATCTCTGGTGGCACACAACCGCAAGGCTAAACCTAGACCCAGCGAGGTAAAAGTCTCAAGAGAAAAAAGGGGCACCACCCCTTCGCTCAATTTCCACGGAGTTGTTGAAGAAGCTGACAGTGACTCCTGACAAAATAATCCTTTTAGATTTATCCGATTGAAATTACACTTTAGTGAGCTGGATGCCCTTTTCTAGAGGCCGGCCTTTTATCGAGCAAATCGAAGGATAGAGTTGTCATTTTCTGTTTTAACAATCTTTCGAATTATATTTTCTTTTCATCTCACATGTCCCAACCTCGCATCCGGAACAATGCCCTTTTTTCTTCCAGAGGGAGCGGTACAGAAGATATACCGCTCCACCAATAATCAGTCCCATCAATAAAATGTCTGTTGCTCCCATCTTAGCCTCCTATACCCAGTAATTTTCCACCTTGGTAGATCACAAATGCCACTACCCAGGCAAGAACTATTTGGTATGCAAAGGCGACCCCGAACCATTTCCACGTGCCGAACTCCTGCTCATGGCGATTGCGACAACAACGCAGGGCATATAGAGGAGGATAAAGACGATGAATGCGTAAGCGCTCAAGGGTGTGAAGGCCTTCTGTATCTCCCCTTTAAGGCCGGCCCTCTTCTCGTCCTCTTCAGCAGAGAGACTGGATATCCCGGGGGTCGAGAAGACGTTCAATGCGGCGGCCTTCGCAGCCGTACCAAAGGAGACGACAACGTCCCTCAGGTCTTCCCTGAAAGAAGGCCGCTCCTTCTTCTCTTCTTCAGCCTTCGTGACATATATCTCACCCATTGTCCCAACCACGATCTCTTTGGCGATCAGGCCGGAGATGAGAGAGGAAGCCGCCTCCCAGCTTCCGAAACCGAGGGGTTCGAGCACGGGAGCTATGATCTGCCCCGTCTTCCCGAGGTAAGAGTCCCTCTTCTGCTCGACGCCCCACGGCAGATTGAGGAGAAACCAGACGAGGATCGAGACCGCCAGGATATAGGTCCCTGCCTTGACGAGGAAGTGTTTTCCCTTCTCCCACGTATGTATCATGAGACTTTTGAAGGACGGCATCCTGTAAGGCGGAAGTTCCATGATGAAGACAGGAGCCTCTCCCCTAAAAAGCGTCTTCTTGAAGATGAGCCCCATCGCTACTGCCAGCACTATACCCATTACGTACAACGACCAGAGGACCGTCCCGGCATGTGCTGAAAAGAAGGCGCCGATAAAAACAACATACACGGGGAGCCGCGCGCCGCAGGACATGAGTGGAATGAGCAGGGCCGTGAGCGCCTTGTCCTTGGGGTTTTCGAGAGTCCTCGTGGCGTAAACGGCCGGCACATTACAGCCGAAACCGAGGAGCATCGGGATGAAGGACTTGCCGTGGAGCCCGATGGCGTGCATCGCCCTGTCCATAACAAAGGCGGCCCTCGCCATATAGCCGCTTCCTTCGAGAAAGGTGATGAAGAACATCATGGCGAAGATCACCGGGACGAATACGATCACCGATCCGACGCCTGCAATCACCCCGTCGGTCACAAGGGAGGCCGTCCAGTCGGGGGCCTTAATAAGGCTCATGAGGACTTCAGCCCATCTCTTAAAAGGCCCCGAGGCCGTCGAGTTCATCCAGTCGGCAAAGGGCTTCGAGACATCAAAGGTGAGTTTGAACACAAGCCACATGGCAGCAAGGAATATGGGAATGCCCAGAAACCTGTTAAGTGCTATCTTGTCTATTTTTTCTGTTATTTCCATCTTTCTGAATTCAGGCTTTTTTAAGACTTCATGGGCAAGTCCTGACGCCAGGGCGTACCTTTCATCTGCCATGATGGATTCAATATCCTCACCATGCGCCTTTCTGAGATGTTCTGTCTTTTCATCGACAAAGGAGATAGTGCCTCCAATATTAATCTCTTCCATTGTGTGGCTGTCCTTCTCCATTAGTTTGAAAGCAAGCCATCTCAACGGGTACTTTTCTGTAAGCTTCGGATAGCTGTTTCTGATCTGAGCCTCTACTGCCGAGGCGGCAGATTCAATATCAGCACCGTAATTCAATTTCTTCGGCTGATGACTGAATGTGCCGTCTGTAATATCCGTGACTGCCTTTAACAGATCATCCAGCCCTGTCTTTTTTGTTGCGACTGTCGGAATGACCCTGACGCCGAGCATCTCTTCCATCGTCTTTATCTCAATCTCATAACCCTTTTTTACCGCCTCGTCATAGATATTCATGGCAATCACAACCGGGATACCGAGTTCAAGCAGCTGGACTGTAAGGTAGAGGTTCCTTTCAAGGTTTGTGGCATCCACCACATTTATGACAAGATCAGGTTTCTCATTGACCAGATAGTCCCCTGCTATGATTTCTTCCTGCGTATAAGGGCTCAGGCTGTACGTGCCCGGAAGATCTACCAGCCTGATTTTTGTGCCTTCATATTCGAATATCGCCGATTTCTTCTCCACCGTAACCCCAGGCCAATTACCAACTGAAAGCCTGGTTCCTGCAAGCGCATTTATCAAGGTCGACTTGCCGGAGTTGGGGTTGCCAGCTACTGCAACGGTGACCCCCCTTTTGTCCCCCCTTGAAATAAGGGGGGATTGAGGAGTGTTATCTCCGCTCTGTATTCTGTCTTCAATGATCTGCGTGCTCATTTCACCACCTCCACTTCAATTCCCTCAGCCTCTTTTTTCCTGACGGAGAGGTTATAGTTTTTTATAGTCACTTCAATGGGGTCTCCGAGGGGGGCTATCTTCTCGACCTTTATCTTTTCTCCTATCAGCACCCCCATGTCCATCAGCCTTCTTTTTAGCGGGCCAACCGCCCCCATCTTCGTTATTCTTCCGTTCTCACCCGGTTTTAACATCGCCAAGTTCATTATTCTTTCCTCCTCGCCATTATCTTCATCGCCATCCCGCGGCCTATTGCAATCCTGGACTCATCCACTTTCAGGAGAATGGGGCCCCGGCCCTCATTGTTCAGCATTTCTATACTCTTCCCAATACGAAGCCCCATATCTTCTGCATGGCATAATTGATTCTTGCTGTTTCCATGGCAGCAGCCCATTTGTCCCTTTATCTCCACAATTTCAGCCTTATCACCTCTGCTTAGAAGCCCAAG
>DATKOU010000070.1:0-14778 GCA_035524455.1 Thermodesulfovibrionales bacterium
CAGGCAGCGTCGGCAGGCAAGGCTGGGGTATCTATCCCCTGTGGCATATGAACAGAAATTCTATACAGGACAGCTGGCAGCTTGAAAGGTTTGGTGTCCACTATTGACATCCGAGGTCACTACCAGTAATTGTCGCCTGGATTCAAATGGGCGCAGAACCTCGTTGCAAAAGGTGACAAAAGGTTCTACAATCAAGAAAATTAGACCAAATCTTTTTTATCCTGGAAGAGAGAATCCATATATGGACAGGGAACGCAAAGATCGGCCTAACCGTCTCATCAATGAAAAAAGCCCTTATCTTCTCCAGCATGCATACAATCCCGTGGATTGGTATCCGTGGGGAGAGGAGGCATTCGAAGTTGCTCGGCGGGACAACAAGCCGGTATTCCTCTCCATCGGTTATTCAACCTGCCACTGGTGCCACGTGATGGCCCATGAATCCTTTGAAGATCCGGAGGTCGCCAGGCTCATGAACGACGCCTTTGTCTGCATCAAGGTGGACAGAGAGGAGAGGCCTGACATCGACAGTGTCTATATGAATGTCTGCCAGCTCATGACAGGAAGCGGGGGATGGCCTCTCACCATCGTGATGACTGCGGATAAAAGACCGTTCTTCGCAGGGACCTATTTCCCGAATGAGAATCGCTATGGCAGGATAGGGATGCGGGAATTGGTGCCCCGCATCAAGGGAATCTGGCTCTCCGACCCAGCAAAGATTACGGAGTCTGCGGAGCGGGTTACCACAGCGCTCAGGGACCTTTCGGTCCGCTCTACGCGGGATGAACTCAATGAGACAGTCCTCGAAGCATGTTACAGGGACCTGCAAGAACGCTTTGACGCGGTCCACGGAGGCTTCGGAACAAAACCGAAATTCCCCACTCCCCATAACCTGCTTTTTCTCCTCCGCATGGGGAAACACGGGAAACTCGCTCATGCGGGGGAGATGGTGGAGAAGACCCTTTTGCAGATGCGGATGGGGGGTGTGTATGACCATATTGGGTATGGATTTCACCGCTATTCAACGGATGAGGGGTGGCTTCTGCCCCACTTTGAAAAGATGCTCTACGACCAGGCGATGCTGCTGATTGCCTATTGCGAGGCGTATCAGGCAACGAAGAATGAGACCTTCAGGAACACGGCAAACGAGATTTGTGCCTATGTGCTCCGTGACATGACGATGGATTCCGGCGGATTTTATTCGGCAGAGGACGCTGACAGTGAAGGGGTTGAGGGGAAGTTCTATCTCTGGTCCCAGGAGGAGATTTCGGGAATCCTCACCAAAGACGAGGCCGAACTGGTGCGGAAGGTTTTCAATAGCGAATCCTCAGGGAATTACCATGAAGAAGCCACTGGAGAGAAAACAGGCAGCAATATACTCCACATGAACAAAGCGCTTTCTGAAATTGCTGCGGAACTGGGTATGTCCCACGAAGCCTGCGAGGGGCTTCTCTTTTCCGCGAAAGAGAAACTATTTACTTCGCGCAAGGGGAGGATCCATCCGCACAAGGACGATAAGGTATTGACTGACTGGAACGGCCTTATGATCGCTGCGCTCTCTATTGCAGCGCGGGTGTTGGGTGATGAGTCATACCAGAGGGCGGCAGAAAAGGCGGCACAGTTCATTATGCATACCATGCGTACCAATGACGGGAGGCTTTTCCACAGGTACCGCGATGGAGAAAAGGGAATTGCCGGGTATCTGGATGACTATGCCTTCATGATATGGGGATGCATTGAGCTCTACGAAACAGGTTTTGACATGGATTTTCTGGAATTCGCCCTTAACCTGTGTGAGACCCTGAACAGCCGTTTCCTCGACCCGGAGAACGGAGGATATTTTCTGACTCCCGATGATGCGGAGAGGCTTCCGGTCCGGACAAAAGAGGTGTATGACGGCGCCGTACCTTCCGGAAATTCCGTGATGATGTATAACCTCCTCAGGCTCTCCCACATTATGGGAAAACCGCACTATTATGACCTGGCTCTTGGGATCGAAAAAGCCTTTTCTGAAGGCGTGAGAGAGTCTCCTGCTGCCCATACCATGCTTCTCGCAGCCCTGGGATTCAGACTCTGGCCTGTGAGCGAAGTGGTGATCGCGGGGGATCTCAAAGGAGAGGATACACAGGCAATGCTCTTGGCGCTTAATTCTGAGTTTGTTCCGAACAAGGTCGTATCGGTTCGTGAGGCCGGAAGCAGGGCACCGGGCATTGAGGGGATTGCCGGGTTCGCTTTGAATCTCAGCCCCGATGAGCAGCGGGCCACGGCATATGTGTGCATAAACCGGAGCTGCCATCCCCCCACAACAGATCCGGTGAAAATGATGGATCTCCTCAACCCCTCATAACTGCGAGAACCCTCTCGAAATTGTACAGAAAGATATTCTATAATTGAATGATCCTCTGCGAGCCTGTATGCAGGTCATCAGATATCATATACCATGAACCATTGGACCATTTTCTCTGAAAGGCGGACCTATGAAAAGTGTGAAGGGAACAAAAACAGAAAAAAATCTTCTCACCGCTTTTGCGGGTGAATCCCAGGCGAGAAACCGGTACACTTACTTTGCCTCACAGGCGAAGAAAGAGGGCTACGAGCAGATAGCCGCGTTGTTTATCGAGACAGCAGACAACGAAAAGGAGCACGCAAAGCGTTTCTTCAAGTTTCTGGAGGGTGGTGACGTGGAGGTCGTCGCAGCATTTCCTGCAGGTATTATAGGAACTACTGGACAGAACCTCTCTGCAGCCGCTGCGGACGAGCGCTACGAGCACACGCACATGTATCCCGAATTTGCACGGATAGCTGAAGAAGAGGGCTTTCCTCTTATTGCGGGTGTGTTCAGATCAGTGGCAACGGTGGAAAGGCAGCATGAGAAGCGCTACCTCGCATTGCGCGCAAATATTGAAAGGGACCGTGTGTTCAGGCGTGAGGCCCCTGCGGCATGGAAGTGCCGCAACTGCGGGTATGTGTATGAAGGCAGCGAGGCACCCGACAAGTGTCCTGCCTGTGATCATCCCCAGTCCTTTTTCGAACTTTTTGAAGAGAACTATTAACACACGAAACAGGTATACAGAATGGCTGAAGAGAAGAAAGAAACATGGCTGAATTATCTTGCCCTCACCACCGTGATCTTCGCTGTTTGTGCGACCCTCTCCACCTTTAAGGGCGGGGGGTTTTCGACCCGTTCCGTACTTGCCCAGACCCAGGCCTCTGACCAGTGGGCATACTACCAGGCCAAGAGCATTAAGGGGTATATCTACGAAACCCAAAAGGAGAAGTTCGAACTCGAGTTGAAGGGATCAGGCTCAAAGATGCCCAGGTCCATGGTGGAAGACTACACACAGAGGATCGATTCATATTCCAGGAAAATAAAGAAGTATGAAGAGGAAAAGAAGCAGATTGAGCAGGAAGCAAGAAAATTCGAGAGCGTAAAAGACGATGCACAGAGACACGCCCAGATATTCGGTATGGCGGTGATATTCCTCCAGATCGCGATACTCCTTTCTTCAATTGCAGCCCTGCTGAAGAAAAAGATCGTCTGGGTGCTCGGTCTCTTCCTTGGTGTGGCCGGATTGGTCTATTTTATGAACGGGTTCTTCCTCTTTATCCAGATCGCAATATAGCCTCTTGTTAAGCTCTTCCCCTCTCCACAGGAAATTTCTTGTCCTTCTGATGGTGGCGCAGTCCTGATGGCATTGAGACAAAATGCCTGCGTCCCCGTTTTCCAGGGGCTTGGTCCGGTGAGGGGAAAGCCCTGTCTTGGCGTTGAAAATAAAAGCAAATTCGCCCCCTGAAATATGGTAAAATAATCAGTTTTATAAAGAGAGGAAGGGGAATACATGAGATGGCAAAGGTGCCGATAAATATAGAAGAAGAGATGAAGGTGAGCTACCTTGATTACGCGATGAGCGTAATCATCGGGAGGGCGCTGCCTGAGGTGAGGGACGGACTGAAACCTGTGCAGAGGAGGATCCTCTACGCTATGTTCAGGGAAGGTCTCCTCCCTGGAAAGAAATATTCAAAGTGTGCAGGGGTGGTGGGTGAGGTGCTGAAGAAATACCATCCCCATGGGGACACCGCGGTCTACGACGCCTTGGTCCGCCTGGCTCAGGACTTCAACATGAGATATCCTGTAGTGGACGGCCAGGGGAATTTTGGCTCTATAGACGGTGATCCCCCTGCTGCCTACCGTTACACTGAGGCAAGGCTGGCAAAGATTGCTGAGGAGCTTCTTGCGGACATCGACAAGGAGACAGTGGACTTCATCGCAAATTTCGATGAGACTACCGAAGAGCCGAAGGTCCTCCCCTCACGGATTCCCAATCTCATCATCAATGGCTCGGCAGGCATTGCGGTGGGTATGGCCACCAATATCCCTCCCCATAACCTCGGCGAGATCATTGACGCCCTCGTGATGATTCTGGAAAACGATGAAACCACCGCAGCTGATCTCATGACCGTGGTCAAGGGGCCTGATTTCCCCACAGGGGGCATCATCCATGGCACTACAGGAATTAAAGATGCGTATGAAAACGGAAGGGGGATCATCAAGATCAGGGCACGGGCGAGGATCGAGCGTGAACACAAGGGTGGCGAAAAGATCATCATCTCTGAACTCCCCTACCAGGTGAACAAGGCGAGGCTCATCGAGAAGATCGCAGAGCTGGTGAGAGAAAAGAAGATCGAGGGGGTTTCTGATATAAGGGACGAATCGGACAGGGATGGGATCAGGGTGGTCCTTGAACTGAAACGTGGAGAAATGGCGGAAGTTGTCCTGAATAACCTCTATAAGCATACACAGATGGAGACCACCTTCGGCATCATCATGCTCGCCCTGGTGGGCGGCCAGCCCCATGTCCTTGCCCTGAAGCGTTTGCTGAACTACTTCCTCCAGCACAGAAGGGATGTGGTGCTCAGGAGGACACGGTATGAGCTAAGGAAGGCTGAGGAAAGGGCCCATATCCTGGAGGGACTCAAGATAGCACTGGACCATCTGGACGAAATCATCGCCCTCATAAGGGCCTCAAAGAGTCCGGAAGAGGCTAGACAGGGGTTGATGAAGAATTACCCTCTCACCGAGATTCAGGCACAGGCCATCCTGGACATGAAGCTCCAGAGGCTGACTGGGCTGGAGCGTGACAAGATCATCACTGAATACAAAGACACGTTGAAGGAGATAGAAAGGTTAAAGGCAATACTGGGAAGCGCGGCCCTTGTCTCAAAGATCATCAAGGATGAGCTCCTTGAGATCAGGACGAGATACGCGGATGAGAGAAAAACGGAGATCACGGAAGAGACAAAGGAGATCACCATCGAGGATCTCATCACTGAGGAGGAGATGGTGATTACCCTTTCCCATCAGCAGTACATCAAGAGGAATCCCCTCAGCGCATACAGGAGCCAGAGACGCGGCGGGAAGGGTCTCATGGGCATGGAGACAAAGGAAGAGGATTTTGTGGAGCAGCTCTTCATCGGTTCTACCCACGACTATATGCTCTTCTTCAGCAACCTGGGAAGGCTCTACTGGAAGAAGATCTATGAGATCAAGGAGTTTGGTCGCGCTGCAAAAGGCCAGGCCCTTGTGAATCTCCTTTCCCTCGCTGAAGGGGAAAGGATTGCCACCGCCCTTCCTGTCAGGGATTTCAAGGAGGGGTACCTGCTCACCTTCACGAAGAAAGGCATGGTGAAGAAGACGGTCCTCGACGAATACAGCAACCCCAGGGGCAAAGGGATTATCGCTGTGACCCTTGAGGAGGGTGATGAGCTCATCACTGTGAGGAAGACGGATGGCAAGAGTGATCTCATCATCGGCACAAGCGAGGGACTCTCTATACGGTTTAACGAGGAAGATGTGAGACCCATGGGCAGGAGCGCGAAGGGGGTCATCGGCATTCGTCTTCAAAAAGGGGATGAAGTCGTTTCCGCCGAGGTGGCTGAGATGAATACCGCCCTTCTCACGGTCACCGAAAAGGGCATCGGAAAGAGGACGAAGCTTGAGGAGTACCGTGTTCAGGGAAGAGGGGGCAGGGGGGTAATCTCCATAAAGCTCACCGAAAAGGGCGGCAAGGCGGTGGGCCTCATGCAGGTGAGGGATGAGGATGAGGTGGTGATGATTGCCAACACCGGCAAACTCATCAGGACTGTTGCAGGGAACATCTCCATCCACGGAAGGAACACCCAGGGGGTGAAGCTCATGGATCTGGATCCTGAAGACAGGATCGTGAGTATAGGAAGGGTGGCAGAGAAGGATTAGGGTCTAATCTATTCTATTCAAAAGTTTCATTCTTATAGGAGAGATATCCGTCTCCTGACAAGACAATAGCCCTTCTTGACCAGACCGGGGTCTGCGCATCTAAGAACATTCTGTTCCCACGTTTTGTCAGGTCCGCTCATGCGGACCGATGCCTAACCCTTCCGCCTCAGGCGGATTGCCGTTCGAGCCGTACACCTCTCCCGAGTTTATGAATATCTGGGCTAAAAAGTGCGAGGTCGGGAAAACTCCGAACCTTAACGAAAATCTTTGCAGTATGCCCCGTGGCTTGCCACGGGGAGTTTCACGTGCGCCTGGCATGACGCGCACACTGACCTTCCGGCGAAGGGGTCGGAAGTAAAGAGTCCGCCGTTACCGGACGGAAGGACAACGCCAACAGGGCAAGGATATTACCAGAAATGGGATGTCCGGAGGAAGCATGAGGCAGAAGCCATGTACGTAGCGAACAGCGAACCGGCTATATGGCGTTAGGGAGAAGGTCGAGCAGGCGTGAAAGGGCAAGACCTGATATCCGGAGAATCGAACTGACGTGAAGCCGGACGGGATATGGTGAGGTGGCGTGTCTTACCCAGGGAAGCCCTCCTGCTCTGGCGTTAGGGGTTGTCATTAACGCTATAAAACCGAACCGAGGAGGAGAACCCGAGGCGGCAAGGGTGCAGAGGGTGGCAGATTTACGGATAGTACTAATGACTCAGGGCCGATGAAGCCTGGTAACAGTGCGGAGGAGAAAACCCTGACGATCAGGGAGAGGCGAAGCGAAAAGAACATGGGGACAGAGAACCCGCCATTTATGACGGTCAACACACAACTGACCCAGAAGTCATGGACATTCGCAGTCAGACCTGAATGAACCAATATCGTCGTTGGGACATGGGAAGCCGTGAACGAAAGACGACAGTGACAACTGTGGCGAGCCGAATTAGAGTTGAGACTGAAGACCAGAAAACCGAAAAGGGATAGATCGACATCGAAAGATACCGAGCAGGAAAGAACCTGTAAGGTCATGAGGCTATCGGTCAAAAGCGGAAAGCCAGTCCGACCCGGCAATCGTTGACAGAAAGGAGAAGTTACTGAGGAGCCTGATGAAGCAAGTAGGAGTAATGGGAAGAATCTATGAGCCGGGACGACTGTACAATGCGTGGCAGCAAGTAAAGAAGAACGCAGGGGCAGCCGGGATAGACAAAATGACGGTAAGGGATTTTGACAGCCGAGAGACAGAACTCTTGGGACTTATCCATGAGAAGCTGAAGACCGGCACATACCGTTTCAAACCAGCACGGAGAGTGTTGATTCCAAAGGAAGGGACTTCCAAGATGAGGAAGTTAGGAATTCCTGCGGTAATGGACCGAATCGTGAGCCAGAGTGTGAATTCAGTATTTGCAGAGATATTCGACCCGGATTTTACGGCATCCAACTTTGGATTTCGCAAAGGCAGGAGCCAGCATATGGCGATAAGGTATGTGCAGGCAATAGTCAGGGAAGGGTGTGAATGGTGCGCATCAATAGATCTGAAAAGTTTCTTTGACGAGATTCCCCACAGCCTTATACTGAAACTTATCCGCAGGAAGATAGCGGATGAGAGGCTGTTGACGCTGATTGCAAGAGCGTTAAAAGCCGGAGTGATTGTGGAAGGGAGATTCGAGAAGACAGAGAAGGGATGCCCACAGGGATCACCACTGTCCCCGATGATATCCAACATTGTCCTAAACGAATTGGATCAGGAGCTTGAACATCGAGGGTTAAAGTACGCTCGGTGGGCAGATGACTTTGTGATCTTACTTAGATCAGAGAGGGCTGCCACAAGAGTACTAGACGGCATCACGAACTATCTGAAAGAGAACCTTGGACTTCCAGTGAATGAAGCCAAAAGTGGTGTCACAGAAACAAAGAAGGTGACCTTCTTGGGCTTTCAGATTCTGGCGGGCAAGATTCGAGTAAGTGATAAAGCTCGGACAAAGTTCAAGGACAAAATCAGGGAGTTGACTCGTAGAAATAATCCTTTATCGATGTCCCAGTTGATCGAAGACATCAACAGATATATGCAAGGGTGGATATCATACTTCAGCATACAAGAGTTCAAATACTTGTTCAGAGATTTTGACGCATGGATACGAAGCAGATTGAGATCAGTACAACTGAAGAAATGGAAGAACCCAAGGAAGTTTCAGCGTATCGCCATTAAATCGGGATTACGGCCTCAGGAGGCTCGGAGAACATGGCTGCGAATGAACAAATGGCAATCGACAAATAGGAAAGAGGTTCGCTTCGTGATGAACCTCGCCTGGTTCAGGAAGCTTGGTTTGGTGTTCCTTTATGATTCTACACCGGCGACTTTCCACCCATAGGGTGATCGTCGATCGAAGAGCGGCTTACCTGGCCGGTACGAGCCGTTCCGTTGGGAGGGGGTGGCCATTATGACCACCTCCTACCAGATTCAACCGTAGCCTTTTATAGTTTCCCCTTTGTGCTGGGAAGCCCCTTCACTCTTGGGTCTATGGTGACCGCCTCGCGGAGCGCACGCCCCAGGCCCTTAAAAATAGCCTCGATGATGTGGTGGATATTCCTTCCGTAGGGGACATTCACATGGAGTGTGACCCCGCCATGGCTTGTAAATGCCTGGAGGAAGTCTTCCACGAGGTCGGCGTCAAAATCTTTAATTCGTGCTTTTTTGGGAAGGGTGACGTTGTAGACAAGATACGGTCTTCCGCTCATGTCGAGACTCAGGGACGCCAAAGCCTCATCCATGGCCACTGATGCATGACCGTATCTCGTGATCCCCTCCATGGTTCCCAGAGACTGTTTGAGCGCCTTGCCGAGCACGATCCCGATATCTTCGACTGTGTGGTGATAGTCAACCTCAATATCTCCCGTTGCCCTGAGGCTCATGTCAAGAAGCCCGTGCTTACACATGAGTGAGAGCATATGGTCAAGAAAAGGGACCGGACTCTTAATGGAATATTTGCCCCTTCCGTCGAGGTTCAGCTCCATGGATATGGCGGTCTCCCTTGTCTTTCTCTGAACCGTCGACTTTCTCATGCAGGCCTCCTTATGCAAAGGGATATTTGCATCTCGCTCAATTATACCTTATTGATTCCCAAAATGGCAGAGAGGGGAACCATTCGAGGAAAAGGCGAAGGATGATGTATAATTGAACAAAACGCATTACTCAATATCCCATGGAATGGAGTGAAGAATGAAGAGATTGAAGGTATTCCTTTTCACGATCATGGTGGTCGGCCTCGGGAGTTTCTCATTTGCCGAAGGAGCTGACGCCCAGTTCTACTTTGATAGGGGCAGCAGCTTTCTCAATGAAGGGCAGTTCGATAAGGCTATCAAGGATTTTAGTGAGGCTCTTTCCCAAAACCCAAAAATTACGGAGGCGTATTATAACCGCGGCCAGGCGTACTATAGAAAGGGGCAGTACGAAAACGCCATTGCCGATTTCAACAAGGTCATCGAGGTATTTCCGGATAACGCCGATATCTACAATCTCAGGGGGCTCGCCTATTTCAAAACAGGACAATACCAGAATGCCGTAGATGACGAGACCAGGGCTATCTCCCTCAACCCATCCTTTGTGGGTGCCTTGCATAATCGTGGCATTGCCTATGCAAGGACCGGACAATACGACAAGGCCATAGAGGATTACAATAAAGCCATTACCCTCAAACCTGACTATATGGACGCATACTACTCGCGGGGGGTTGCGTATGTGAGAAAGGCATCATCCGATTTCACCAGGGCCTGTGAAAAGGGGAACAAATTTGCATGCGAAAACCTCAAGCAGATTTCGCAGTAATAGCCTGCCTGTCTGGCCTGTTGAAAATATCAAGTAAAAGGAGTAGGATAAGAGCCATGTCGGCCCTCATATCCCGTTTTCCCGTTCACACCCTGGACCATCAGCAATTACTGCCTGCTGGCGCTGAGGTCTCGGGGGAGACGCTGGATGCCCTCATCTCCACCCGCGTAGCCGTTTCCTATGATAGTCTTTCCCTGCTCCAGCACGAGTCGGTAAAGGAGGATATTCTCACCTTTCTCTGCACACCCCCCTGCGATATCATATTCTCCGACCCTCAGGAGGTAACCGAGCTCATGCATCTCATGGATACAGTCCATCTCGCCCTCCCCTTTCTGCAGTCTTTGGATTATTTCAAACAGTATGACTTCTATACCTACCGCCATATACTCATGGTCTTTGCCTTTTCCACCCTCCTGGCAAAGGATCTCCTCCCCGACTATAAAGACTGGATTCAGCAGGCGGCAACCGGCCCTACCCATGACTTCGGGAAGATCTGCGTTCCCCTGGAGATACTGAAAAAAAACACGCCTCTCACCAGAGCAGAACGGAGCATCATCGAGCACCACACCACTGCGGGTTATGTCCTCCTCTGTTATTATCTCGGAGGCCCCCATCATCCTGCTGCCAGAGTGGCAAGGGACCATCACGAACGGAGGGATGGCTCAGGCTATCCTTGTGGCGTTACCCTCATGGACCTACTGGTGGAGGTCATCTCTGTGGCCGATGTCTACGACGCCCTTATTTCTCCAAGGCCCTACCGGGTTGCTTCCTATGACAACCGGACCGCTCTGGAGGAAATCACCCTCCTGGCAGAAAAGAACAAAATAAGCTGGGACGTGGTAAGGGCATTGGTGGCGCATAATCGCAAGGAAAAGCCGCACTTCAGCCAGTGCGATGTCTCGTACGAGAAAAGGGGCAAGCCCCCCAAAGGGAATGTCCATGGCATTCTTGCTGAGGATTCGGAAAATAAGTAGGCAGACACGCTCTGTATGATACCCTGATATGGTAAGAAGAAGAGAGAAAGAGGGAATCGCATGAACTATCTCATCATCTATGCCCATCCAAACCCCGGAAGCTTCAATCATGCCATCATGGAGGCCGTCACAGAAGAGCTGAGGCATCATGGAAGGGGGGTGAAGATAAGGGACCTTTACCAGATGGAATTCAATTCCATCCTGAAGTCAGAGGACTTTGCCAACATGCAAAGGGGTTCTGTGGCCCGGGATGTGAAAGAAGAGCAGGAGTTGATTCGGTCAGCAGAGGTGATGATTTTCGTCTATCCTTTATGGTGGGCCGGTATGCCTGCCATGCTCAAGGGGTATATCGACAGGGTCCTTACCGAGGGATTTGCCTACAGGATCAGTGATGAGGGAATCGCGGGCCTCCTCGCCGGGAAAAAGGTTTTTCTCTTCACCACCATGGGTGCGTCCATGGGGGATTACGAGGAGAGCGGCTTTTTCAAGAGCATGGGCCAGATTACGGACACAGGGGTATTCGCTTTCTGTGGCTGTGAAGTCTTAGGCCACAAGTATTTCCCCTCGGTACCCTATGTCACGGACAGCGACAGAAAAAAGATGCTGGAAGAGGTGAGAGAGCTAGTAAAACAAAATCTCCTGTGAAATGCTGTTCCCCGGAGTGAAGAGACATGAGGGATGGACAAGTCCGTAACTGTCCACCTCCTTTTTGAATTCCTCCATCAGGACATACTCATCCGTGAAGTGAAATTTCTGGTGATAGTCTTCCGCAGACGTAAACCCGGGGTAGGGCAGGATTTGTGTCTTTATTGCGACCTTCAATGTCGCTGCTACCCGCTCCTTTGATTCCGTACGGGGAAGGCATAATCGAAAAATGGGGACACATCCCATTTTTGACTGGTTCCATAGAAAAAACTGCCAGAGTGCAGATGCTCAAAACCTTAGGGAAAAACACACCAAAACATAATAACTTGACAATCGTCCACTTTTATGATAATTTATGTTCAGAAAATAACCATTGTTTATCTTCAGGCGATTATGGGCACGATAGAAAGAAGAGAGCGCGAAAAGCGGGACATGAAGGGTCTGATTTTGAAAACAGCGATGAGGCTCTTCTTGGAAGAAGGCTTTGAGAAGGTCACGATCCGTCGGATCGCCGAAGAGATAGAATATAGCCCTGCCACCATTTACCTTTACTTCGCTGACAAAGACGAGATCCTTTTTGCGCTCCATGAGCAGGGCTTCGAGAAACTCCACAAACTGCAGCAGACAGTGCTCTCCATCAAAGATCCCCTGGAGCGTCTGAGAAGGCATGGAAAGGTGTACATCACGTTTGCCCTTAAGCAGCCCGAATACTACGATCTGATGTTCATTATGAGGAGCGCTGCTCGGAAACTTAAGGAGGATGAGGAATGGACTGCGGGAAGACGTTCATACGAGTTCCTGAGGGAGAATGTTGGAAAATGCATTGAAGCGGGATATCTGCCAGGAGGAGATTTGGATATAGCAGCATTCTCGGTATGGTCACTGGTTCATGGCATTGTCTCGCTCATTATACGCGGGCGCTGCAGCATGTTTCCCCAGGAGCATCTGGCCGCAATCGCCGAAGGAGCACTGGAATATTCAATGAGCAAGATAGGGACTGGGCAGAGCTAAAAATTTTTGCCCATTTATTAACAATGTTCATTTAATAAACATGGTATTTCAAGGGGGGGTGAATTATGGAAAAGAAGAGTATTCTGGCAATTTCTGGGTCCATGAGGAACCCATCATTTACGGAAAGGATGCTAGACCTCTGTGTTGAGGGAATGGGAGAGGGCTTCGAAGTACGAAAGTTTTACCCGCACCGGATGAAAATCCGTCCCTGCCTTGGCTGCTGGACGTGCTGGAAAAAAACGAGCCCTGGCGTGTGCGTACAGAAGGATGATTTCAACCAAATCCTGAGTGCCTATAAAGAGGCCGACTATGTTCTTTTAGCTGCGCCGCTCTATTTTTTTGGTCTTCCCGCTACTGTCAAGAACGTCATCGATCGCCTCTTTGTGATTCTTGAACCAGCGCAATACAAATCGCTGCGGGGTGGCACCGAGCATCCCAAGCGTTACGGCCGCCATCCGAAGGCCGTGATCATTTCCTCCTGCGGTTTTCCTGAAATGGAGAGCTTTGACCTCTTGAGGCAGCATTTCAGGAAGATTTGCACTGAACTTGAATGGAAGTGGGCAGGGGAGGTCCTTGTGCCTGGCGCAGGCACTGCAAACGCCCCAAGGCTGTTTGACAGAAAATACAGGTTAATCAGGCAGGCTGGTGAGGAACTTGCTACGGGGGAAATTAGACCTGATACTACAGAGAGGATTGCTTCTTCAGTCATGCCGCATGAGGACTACCGGAAGATGTGCACTGCAGGATTTAGAGGCGACATATTAGGAAAGTTAATTTGCATCCTCATTGCCACGAAGGCAATGTTAAAGCAAGCGCTTTAGTGAATCCAGACGAAGCGCTTCATCGCTCGCCCTAAAATGAACCGGTCTCCCGATAAGCCCTAATAAAGAGATAAAGGGCGGATGTAATTTGTGGGGAAATGCGGCAAAAGTCAGGGGCTCTAAAATCAAAACAGGAATCTCAGCAGATAAAACCCTGCAATCACGGCAAGAAGAGAGATGACTACAGTCACGACGAGAAGCGTTTTTTTGTCGTATGGTTCCTTGCTTGCGCGAGCAGCCCTATTTGAACCATCACCTTTCTCCGGCACAAATTCGGACTTCTCGATCTCCTCTCCGGAGGAAATATGGCTGGTCATTCTTATGTCGAGAAGTTCTGAGATCTTGAACTCCTTGTACTGAATCTCCATCTCTTTTGGGGGTACGGCTCCCTTTCTGCATTTTTTACATTCCGTACCGTCTGTTATCTCTTCTCCGCAACGAGGACACTCCATAAAATACTTTCCTCTCACACCAATAAAAGTATTATACCAGTTTATCAGCGTATCTATCACAGGTGCTTTGTAAATGGGGACACATATTATTTTGTCCATAGCCCTGTGGATCTACAGGTGCGTAATCCACTAGGTTCGCATTAACCAAAATGAGTGAAAGAAGCCAACGCATATCATTATGCAGACAATACTAAATAAAAAGCCTTATAATGTACCCATGGCCATAGTGTTCTTTCGAAGAGATTCTCACGGGCTAGAAGGAGGTAGGTATGTTTGAAAACTACCGCAGGTATCAGAGATATTCAGTTTCAGCCAAGGCGGTGATAAGAAGGTTGATTGCGGAATCACAGAAAGGTTTCACTACGCGGGTAAACACAATCTCCCAAGGAGGAATGGGGTTTTATACCGATGTCTTTATGGAGAAGGCCACTCCAGTCTCTATTGAGTTCCTCTTCGGTGCCCTCCAGGTTAGGGAGGAAGACATCCTTGTGGGGAGGATTGCCTCGGTCTCTTCCCAGGAAAAGGATTATTTTGTGGGGGTCTCGTTTGAGAGGGAAATCTCTTATGACCGGTTTATGGAGATCGTCGGCTAAGTGCCAAAAACGCATTCCATTTTGCCTAAAATAGGGACACATCCCATTTGTCTTGACGTTTAAGGTTTTCTTCTGTAGACTTGACTTATGCCAAGAATTGCGAGGGCTGTTGTACCTGGATTCCCCCATCACGTTGTCCAGAGAGGCAACAATAGGGGAGAAATATTCTTTAATGACGAAGATAGAGCAGTGTACCTTTTCCTGCTCAAAACATA
>DATKOU010000071.1:0-4866 GCA_035524455.1 Thermodesulfovibrionales bacterium
CCCCCAATGACAATATCTTCATACTGCCTTTGCGCCGCGTTGGCCCTGGAATATGAATAGGAAAAAGTTATGAGCGCATATGCAACTAGACAAACTGGTATCGCCTTTATATACTGTTCGTATTTCCCCAAGCCAAAGTTATTAGCCTCCAAGGTTGACCAGACATATAAACAACAGCAGCTTAATATCGCGCCAAATCCAACAAACACTCTTGGGAACAAGAGAGGATTTTCGAGAAGCATCTGTGGGAAGTAGGAAACAATCACGGTGAGAACCCCAAAAACTAAAGACAAAACCGCATAGAGAAAGGTTCTCTTATTTATGGAAAAACGATGACCGGACCATATTGCCTGAAATATTGATACAACTAAAAAAGAAACAAATATGAACACAAAAATATACCCTATAGTATTCCCGGACCAGTCCCTGATTAGTGCGCCGATGTAATTGGCAGTGTTGCCGAATATCTTATCGTATGCATTGTGCAACCCAATCAACTTACTATGTTCAATGGCATAGTCAGCCACTGCGAACTTACGCACAACAGGAACATACAATAAAAAAGCAAGACCTGAGCCTGTTATTAATCGGGTTATATGAGCAAGAAAATATTTGTGGGGTTTGATTTCTATATTGATATTTTTTATCACCAAAAAAATGTATGTCACGAAAAAAGCCCCTATGGAAGGTTGATATAAATTTAATGCCATGAATGCCAGTACGACAGAGATGATGAAACCCTCCCTTTTTTTATCAGCCAAACTCATTGCGGCGCATACCGAAAGCGATAACCCTAATGCCATCGAAGGAGAGTCAAAACTGTACGACATGTTTTCAAGGTAATACGGCTGGCCAGCTAGGGGGAGCGTGCAGATAGCTGCGATAATTGGCGACTTGATTGAATATGTCTGTGACAGCAACATGCATGTCAGAGAGATCATACATATTGAAATAATCTGGGGCAAAGGGAAAGAGTTATTTAAAGGAGTTCCTAACTGTATGAACGTAATAAACATATCGGCTAGTGGCCTTCCAACTCCTGACCATCCTGATTCGCCGGACACAGAGCGTCCGATATCATCAATATAAAGACGGTCAGTAGTGAGAAGACCAACAAAAAGAAGAATATTGACTAGGAAACATGACAAAAAAAACTTTGAATTGGTTCTCAATATGAAGTTTTTAATCCCATCTTCTTTTGTCATTTTTTCCGCAATCTGATTCTTACAAGGTCTTTCGCCATCTGAAAAGAATCCCTGAGAGGCCTTACCCTGGAGGCAGGTGAATTTAACCATTTTACCGGAACTTCTTTTATTTTACAGCCGGCCTTGACCGCAAGATAAAGGACCTCGACATCGTATGCGAATCGATCAACGGTTGCCTGTTTAAATAGTTCCCTGCCTATACTGCCATTAAACAGCTTAAATCCGCACTGGGTATCTTTGAATCCTTCCAAGAGAAGCATCCTGACAATCCTGTTGAATGTCTTGCCCATAAACTCTCGCCACCAGGGTTGTCGTACCATGATACTGCTTGCTTCCAATCCCCTGGACCCGATCACCACGTGATAGCCATCATCATACGGAACAAGAAGCTTCTCCACCTCTTCTATCGGAGTTGAAAGGTCAGCATCTGAAACGAGGATTATGTCGCCCGTGGAGAGTGCAACCCCTTGCCTGATCGCATATCCCTTGCCTCTGTTCTCTTTATACCCTGAGTATTGTATGGATGGAATTTCCTTTTTGGAGTGCACTACGACATCTTCAGTAGTATCCGAGCTCCCATCATTCACCACGATAAGTTCAAAACCCCTAAAATGGCCATGCAAATATTCGTCCAGCCTTCTGAGGGAAGGGAGGATACGCGCGGACTCATTGTAAGCGGGGATGATGATAGAGATGAACTCTTTTCTCTGGCCCATGGCCTTCCTATTTTTCCGTTATCTTATATATACATAGCACAATCTTTCATGGGATTTCCAATATATTCCCTGGTTGTTGACACCTTTTCCGGCTTAAACAATTTCGGGTTGACTCTATGGGTATGGCATCCTGACCAGCGTCAATTATTTGATGACCTGTTTCTTACCACTCTATAAACAGCCTTTTTATGTTCCTCAATTCGCCCCCGACACTTCTTGTCCGTTCCAAAGGGAAATCCCTGTAAGTCTTCACGGCAAGCCCTCCGGGTGTTTCGGTCACCTTCACCGCACCCTCCCGGTCCGTCCGATAGACCTTTATCCCCTGAAGTCTCTCCAGGGTTTCCTTGTGCGGGTGACCGTAGGTGTTGTCCCTTCCCACACTTATGACCCCTATCTCCGGGGCCGCCGTATACAAGAAATCCTCTGATGAGGATGTCCGGCTGCCGTGATGGGAGACCTTGAGCACATCACTCTTCAGCCACTTCCCGAGGTGCACCAGGTCCTCCTCTGCCTCTTCGGCAATATCACCGGTAAAGAGAAACGACTTGTTCCTCCCGGTGATTTTTACCACGAGGGAGTCATTGTTTTCGGCAGCAGCCTCATTGTCTGAAAAGGTAAAAAACCCTTTGTAGGGATGAAGGGCCTGGATATCGAGTCCATACGTCTTTGTCGTGTCTCCCCTTTCAAGGGAACGGTGGGTCTCTGTTCTTAAAAAATCATCCGGATAGATGAGGAGCCCATTGTCCCATACCTCCTTCACCACAGACCTCTTTATCACATAGGGCACCCCTGCCGCGTGATCGTCATCCGCATGGGTGACCATAAGGACGTCAATGTTCCTTTGCCCAAGATACCGGAGATAAGCGACCACTTCCCTGCCTGTCCTCCCGGTATCAATGACCATTATCTTTCCCCCCTGGGCCTCGACCACCGCAGAGTCGCCCTGTCCCACATCGAGATAGGTGACCGAGATAGCATCTTTCCCCTTTATCAGGAATGCGGAACATATCATTATTGTTACAAGGGGTAGTGCAAGCAGGTATCGCTTTCTGCCGGACAGAAAACAAACCAGGGTCCCTGCATAGAAGACTATGATTACCACGGCAGGAAACGCGGATATCCTTATGTCTGCAAAGGGGACGGAGGCGAATAACTTGACCCCTTTTATGGAAATATCGGTTGCAAGGGCAACGAGGGACTGAAAAGGGTAATACCCCGTAAATATGTAGCTAAAGGCCGCGATGAGGGAAAGAGCCACCAGGACAAATCCGATAAAAGGGGTTATGAGGAGGTTCGCAAGAGGCGAGACGACGGAAAAGTAATGGAAATAGTACGCTACAAGGGGGGCTGTCCCAAGTGATGCTGCGAGCGTGAGGATGAGGGAGTTCTTCAGATAACCCGTAACGCGGGCGGGAACTCCCTCTTTCACGGGTTTTTCTTCTCTCTCTCCAAAGGCATACCCTATGAAGAACACCGCAAGAAATGAGAGCTGGAATGATATGGTTAAGATGGCTGCCGGGTCCCACACGCAGACGAGGAATGCAGCAAATAAAAGGGAATTGAGCCAGAACCCCTTCCTCCCTATGAGAAGTCCCAGGAGGAATACATTAATCATGATAAATGACCTCAATGCGGGAATACTTGAGCCGGAAATGAAAAGATACATGAGCATGAATGGCAGAGAGGCAAGTGCCGCAACCTGTGGAGGCGTGAGATAAATGGTGAGTCTCTGGAGTATCCGGTACGGCAGATAGCGAACGAGAATCCTGAACATTCCGAAGATGAGCATTGAGAAAAGTCCGAAATGTGTGCCGGAAATGCTCAGCAAATGGACAAGGCCTGTGGCATTAAAGGCGTCCTTCAGCTCCTCGCTCATGGTTGACCTCTCCCCTGTAGTAATGGAAGCGAGCAGGGCAGCGGAATCGCCCTGAAAGTTCCCTTTGAGGTATTGGGTGAGCATATCCCTCCTGTCTCTGAACCATAAGATGGGAGCATTCTCTTTGAAGGGTTCCGCGCTGCTAACCTCCTGGAGATAGGCATAGAGCGCATCATTCCGCATACTGCCGGGGTTACGTCTTTCCTTGTCCCCGACCAGTCTCACCGTTAATCCATACCTCAGCCCCCGTTTCAACCCATTGTCAGAGATGATGCTCATCTCCCCGTCTTTGAGAAACTCAAGGGGTTCCCCTTTGTCCGCATCAACCGCCGATTGGATAGTGACCTCATTCAGGAGCCTTCCTGAAGAGAGCTCGTGGGGTGAATCCTTTACCACGCACTGGATGCGTATCTCTCTACTTATTATAGAGGGGTCCAGAGGAGGGGAATACCTGAACCACGCGTATGATCCCCCAAGGATGAACGGAATGACAAGAAGGACACGGCCCCTGGAAATCAGACGGGCCGCCGAGAGAATGGATACTATTCCCGCAGTAAGGGGGAAGTAGAGAAACACATAAAAAAAGACAATGCCTGAGAGGAACAGAATAAAAAAGAACATCAGACGGACATGGTCTTCTTTACCGCTTCTGCGATCCTGCGGGCAAGCGTATCAGCGAGCCTCTTTTCGTCAGCCTCCACCATCACCCTTATCTTGTGTTCTGTTCCCGAGGGCCTCACGAGAAGCCTTCCCCTGCCTTTCAGGCGATCCTCTGCGTCCCTGATCGCCTGCACAATCACGGGATGTGATTTGAAGTCGGTCCTGCCGCCCCTCGGTGTCTTACTGGTTTTTGGGTGTTCCTTGTCCTGCAGGGGTACGTTGATCAAGACTTGAGGATAAAGCCTGATATCCGCAACAAGATCTGACAGAGAGGCATTTTCCTTTTTCATCGCATAGAGGACATGGAGTGCGGTAATGGGACCGTCCCCTGTGGTGTTGCAATCAAGGGATATGACATGTCCTGATGGTTCGCCGCCGAGACTGTAACCACCCCGGAGCATTTCCTCGG
>DATKOU010000072.1:0-4916 GCA_035524455.1 Thermodesulfovibrionales bacterium
TATCGAAACAGGCCTTACGTTTGTTGGTCTCGTAGGGATGATGGACCCCCCGAGGGAAGAGGCAATGGAGGCAGTAGCATTGTGCAAAAAGGCAGGAATACGGCCGGTGATGATAACAGGCGACCATCCTCTCACCGCAGAAGTGATCGCGAAGAGGCTCGGCATTCTCGAACATGACTCCAGGGCGATAATGTCAGGGAGAACGCTTGAGATATTGTCACCAGAGGAACTCGGAAAACAGGTTGAAGATATCAGGGTATACGCAAGGGTCGCGCCTCAACAGAAACTAAAAATAGTGAAGGCTCTCCAGGACAGGGGTCAATTCGTTGCAATGACCGGGGATGGCGTTAATGACGCCCCTGCGCTGAAAAGAGCTGACATTGGCATCGCGATGGGCATTACGGGGTCGGATGTGGCAAAGGAGGCAGCTCACATGGTCCTCCTTGATGATAACTTTGCCACAATTGTAAAGGCCGTAAAAGAGGGAAGAAAGATCTACGACAATATAAGAAAGTTCGTGAGATACCTTCTCACCACCAATTCGGGCGAATTATGGACGCTCTTTCTTGCACCCTTTGCAGGCCTGCCCATGCCCCTTCTGCCTATCCATATACTCTGGATAAACCTTATGACCGACGGACTTCCGGCCCTTGCCCTCTCCATGGAACCTCCGGAGGGCGATGTGATGCAAAGGCCGCCGCGCAATCCGCGGGAGAGCATATTTGCCCATGGCCTCTGGATCCATGCAATCTGGGTAGGTTTGCTCATGGCAGGCATCGTCCTTTTACTTCAGGCTTGGACGATCACCACCGGGAGTATCCACTGGCAGACGATGGTCTTCACTGTCCTCTGTCTTACCCAGCTGGGAAACGTACTGGCCATCCGCTCTGAAAGAGAGTCCCTCTTCACCATTGGCCTGTTCTCCAACAAGCCCCTGCTCGGTGCTGTAGTGGTGAGTTTTCTTCTTCAGATGGCTGTAGTCTACATGCCCTGGCTCAATCCCGTGTTCAGGACTGAGCCCCTTTCACCCGGTGAATTAGCCTTGGCCCTTGTCTCATCATCTCTGGTATTCTTTGCAGTGGAAACGGAAAAAGCGTGGAGGAGAGCTCGGAGTGCACGTTAATCCTCTTGATGTGATTCAAAAATATTACGACCCAGGGTCAAAGGCATACTATTTTCTGGTACTTCACGGCAGACTTGTGGCAAAAAAGGCCTGCGAACTCGGCCGGACAGTGGCACATCTCAATCCTGATATGAAGTTTATCGAAGAGGCTTCCCTGCTTCATGATATAGGGATGTTCTTAAGTAATGCACCAAAGCTGGGATGCTACGGACATAAGGAGTATGTATGCCATGGGTATCTCGGGAGAGAGTTGCTGGATAGGGAAGGGCTTCCCAGACACGCACTCGTTTGTGAGAGGCATGTGGGTATCGGCATTACCCTCGAAGAGATAAAAACGAATAGTCTTCCCTTGCCTCCAAGGGAAATGGTCCCCGTTTCCGTGGAAGAGAAGATTGTCTGTTTTGCGGACAAATTCTACTCAAAAAGCGAGCATGATCTCCTCCGTGAAAAACCATTAGAACGCGTAAGAAAAATGATACGGGCATATGGAGAGGATAAATTGAAGATTTTTGATGAATGGTCACAACTGTTTACCCTGTCGTGACATGGTCGCTCTCCGGCTTAAACCTTTTTTTCGCTACACCACCGTTTCAAGAAACATAAAGATGATATTCTCCAGCATGAAGAAGACGGCGACGAAGATCCAGAGCAGACGCTCAACGGTCTTTGGCGTTGCCCTGGCGATGCGGAGCATACCAAACACGAGAAAGAACCATATCATGGAAACCCACTTCAGATGAAAGGGAGATACCCATAATATCAGCACGGATACAAAGATGCCGAGGACAAGATACGGTCCCCACAGATACCAATGAGTTCCCTCCCTTTGCCTCATTCTCCTCGCTCTCAGTGCAGCAATCATGTGCACCTGCCACCATGATCCCATGAAAAGAAAGAGGACCGCATAACGATCGAACCTCGCAAGGGCAAGCCCGCCAAGGGGGAATGACCTTGTCTCCACAGCCCAAATGGTAAAGATAAATATGGCAGGAACCAATGCCATGAACAAAAAACCAAGAAAGTCGAGGACATATGAGCCCAGGGGTGTGTCTTCCCTTTGTCTCTTCTCATCTTTTGCGGAAATGAAAAACTCAATCCCAAGGAGCACAGGGACGATAAGATAGGCAAGCTGCTGATACCTGTATGCGTCCATCTTACCTCCCCCAAGCGCCTCTTTATTTTTTTGTACTTAAACCGTATTGATCTTATGTGCGAGACATCCTGCGCCAAAGCCATTGTCAATATTCATCACCGCGATCCCCGGAACACACGAATTGAGCATGGCAAAAAGAGCAGTCAATCCGCCAAGGCTGGTTCCATATCCTGTTGAGGTGGGAACTGCGATGATTGGCCTGTCGGTCAGTCCCCCCACCACAGAGGGGAGGGCCCCTTCCATTCCGGCTACCACCACGATAACCCTTGCGAGAGAGAAGATCCTCCTTTTATCAAGGAGCCTGTGAATCCCCGCAACTCCCACATCGTAGACCGATTCCACATTGCTCCCCAAAAACGATGCGGTGACTGCAGCCTCCTCGGCTGCAGGGATGTCGGATGTGCCTGCAGAAAGGACCAGGATAAGACCTTCCTTCTTCTTCACCTCTGCGCCCACCTCGATTATTCCTGAGGCAGGATAAAATGACGCCTTCTTAATTCCCAGTTCCTGATGGACTGACCTCGTCGCTTTTGTGATGAGGAACCTTTTGCTCCTCTTATACATTGACTTTGCGATAGCTCTGATTTCAGGGACCGTCTTTCCGCGGGAGAGGATTACCTCGGGGATTCCTTGCCTGAGATGCCTGTGGTGATCGATCTTTGCAAATGAAAGGTCTTCATAGGGGAGATGTGTCAACTTTTCTAATGCCTTTTCTACAGAAAGAGAGCCATTTTTTATGGATTGTATAAGTGCGAGGACCTGTGCCCTATTCATGGAATTCTGTCTTTAGCGCACGGTTCATCAATTCAGTCACCGCAAGGCCGGGATCCTTTTCCCTGTAAAGAACCATATATATCTGCTCAACAAAGGGCATCTGGACTCTGTACTTCCTCGAAAGCTCGTATGCTGACTCACAGGTCGCCACCCCTTCCACGACGCTCTTCGTTTGCGAAAGGATATCGTTGACCTTCATCCCTTGGGCCAGCTTCGTTCCAAAAGCGTAGTTTCTCGACAGGACTGCGGTGCATGTGAGGATGAGGTCTCCCAGACCGCTCAGGCCCGAGAATGTCTGTTCCCTTGCACCCATCGCAACCCCCAGCCTCACTATTTCAGCCAGTCCCCTGGTGAGGAGCGCAGCCCTCGCATTATGGCCGAGTGCAAGACCATCAGAGATTCCCGAGGCAATGGCAATTACATTTTTTAAGGCACCCCCTAGCTCGACTCCCAAAATGTCATTATGGGCATACACCCTAAAGTAATGGGTATTGAAAATTTCCTGTAAGAGGAGTGCAGTAGGTGCATCATCAGTGGACAAGGTTACTGCAGTAGGAAGTTTCTTTGCCACCTCCTGGGCAAAGCTTGGACCCGAGAGCACCGCAACCCTGTGGTGGGTCAGTTCCTTCATTATGGCGGAAAAGGTGAGGAGGCTCTTTTGCTCTATCCCCTTCGAGGCATTGATGATCACAGAATCAGGGCTGATGTGGGGGAGTGCATTTTTCATGATCGTTCTGGCGTATTGTGTGGGCACCACATTCAGGATATAGCGTGCCTTATCCACCGCCTCTTTAAGATCATCGGTGATCACGATATTATCCGGGATGGGGAAGCCGGGAAGATAGGGGGAATTAATTCTGGTTCTTCTCATCTCCCCGCAGAGGTCATTCTCATAGACCCAGAGGGAAACGTCAAACTCTTTTTCAGCAAGGAGACGGGAAAGGGCTGTCCCCCAACTTCCTGCGCCTATGACTGCAATATAGCTCATGTATCGGTGAATGTGAAATGAATATAACAGATTGTTTGCCAGCGATGCAATGAGGGGCAAAGCCCTCTTCTCATTCCTCCGTGCCGTTGCTTCCCGTCCCCCTGATCACCTCCTCTGCCAAGTCCTGGTCTTCCTTCCTTACAAGCACTTTAATCTCGCCCATCTTCCCGATGTTCACAGGGTAGGGGCTCACCTTTGAAGACCTGAGCACTACGGGCATCCCTCCGCTTTCCAGAAGGTCCTTTATCATCTCTGCTTCAAGGGAATCATACGTAACTAAGATAACCACCCACTCTTCACTCATTTCTCTTCACAGACCTCCAAGCCTGCTCTCATGCTCACATTGTAACGGACAATGCGACTGAATGAAAGATGGTCCAGCCTTTTTTGCATCTTCCGCCACTCTGGAGTATAATACAACAAAATTGCACCATACATTATGACGCGAAAACCTTTGAGGAGGCATTGAATGGTCAGGAAAATACACAAGAGAATTTCTGCACGACCCTTTGGTCAGATGATAATAATCGTCTTTGCGCTATCTTTTTTTCTGTGCAGTACACTCTCGGCAGATTCCTTCTGGGATACTCTGGACAAATCAAAGATTCAGAAAGAGATCGTCCTTACTAATGAGACGGTTGTAAAACTGGTGGAAAGGCTTAAACCTGCAGTGGTGAATATAAGCGTAACACAGCTTGTCAAGCAGGAGATACCCCAGGGATTTGGAGCTGAGGACCCGTTTGGAGATTTCTGGAGAAGGTTCTTTGGCAATCAGGAACCGAAGGAATTCAAGAGGAAAGGCCTCGGCTCCGGGTTTATTATTAATAAGGACGGGTACATCGTTACCAATAACCATGTGGTGCAGAAGGCAAAGGATA
>DATKOU010000073.1:0-4491 GCA_035524455.1 Thermodesulfovibrionales bacterium
CCATACTCTCAAATTCACTCAGGGATTTGCCTGTGCTGAGGGTCACTTCCGCGCCTCCACGGATTCTGGTGATGGGGCTTCTTAGATCATGGGCGATGTTGTCGCTCATCTCTTTGATTTCCGCAAGGAGGATTTGAATACGGTCAAGCATTTCATTGAATGTGAGTGCGAGCTGGTCGATTTCATCGCCGCTGCCTTTTACCGGAACCCTCTCCTGAAGGATACCTCCCGATATCTTACGGGCTGTACGAGTGACTGCCTCGACTCCGGAAACAGCCCGTCTCGCCATGAACCAGCCTATCCCAGCGGCGATGACGATCAGGAAGCTCATGGTGCCGATAAATATCCCCTTAAATGCGTCGAGAAAACGGGAATAACTCTCCATGGCCTGTCCGACCTGCAAAATCATGGACGGGCTAAGCATTGCGTAAAGGATTCGCACTTTGTCCCTGCGGTTTGGAATAACAATCGTCTTAAATACAGGGGCATCACCCCGAAGCAGCGCCTGTAGGGCAACCCTGTCAATGCCGATATCCTGCCAGTAAGAAACGTTGGTCGAGGAGTAGACCTGCCCGTTTAACTGGAGGAGGCGAAAGAATACTTTTTTTACTCCGGCTGCCTGGGCCTCAATCAGCGTGCCGTTTTCTACCGCCTCGACCCCCTCATTCGTGAGGAGGACCGAAAACCTGTTCACCTGGCTCAGCAGTTCCTGGTCGGTACGTTCACGGATGACTGAAGTTATGAGAGCATAAAACAGAAGAAAGGCAATAAAGGAAGATACAGTAAATATCCCGGCATACCAGAGGGTTAGCCGGAAAGCAAGGGTATTTCGGATGCTAAGAAGTTTCCTTAACGACATATCCTACGCCCCGAATGGTATGGATCAGCTTCCTTGAGAAATCTCTGTCGATCTTGTCCCTTAGCCTAGAAATCCTCGCTTCTACTACATTAGTCTGGGGGTCGAAATTGTAATCCCACACATGTTCCATGATCATGGTTTTTGAAACCACTTTCCCTGCATTCCGCATAAGATACTCAAGAAGGGAAAACTCCATAGGCTGCAATTCGATCTTTCTGCCCTCTCTGGTCACTTCACGTGTAATAAGATTCATGGAGAGATCCCCAACACTCAACCGTGTTGGTTCAACTTGGCCGCTCCCTCTTCGGATCAGTGCCTGTACCCGGGCAAGAAGTTCAGAAAAGGCAAAGGGTTTTGTAATGTAGTCGTCGCTTCCGGTCTGGAGTCCCTTGACACGGTCGTCAACAGACCCTTTGGCGCTCAGGATGATGACGGGCGTATGGACACTTTCTGTTCGCATTTTTTTGATGAGTGACAAACCGTCCAGTTTTGGCAACATGATATCGATGATGGCTGCGTCATAGGGTTCGGTAAGTGCCAAATGAAGGCCGTTCTCACCATCCGGCACATGGTCTACCGCATACCCCGCAGCCCGTAACCCTTTCACGATGAAAGAGGCTATCTTGGCATCATCTTCAACCAGCAGAATTCGCATAACTGAAACCCACTCTAATTCAGGAAAGAACCTCCGAACAAAATATCATTAGCCTGCCTTTCCAGCCTTTACCTTCACAGAGTGGAGCCCTTTGGCTCCGTCAGGAAATGATCTGAACAACTTTCCCAAGAGAGATGAGGACTCCTGGACTTTGCCAGTCCTATCGAACCCCCGAACGGTTATCGTATACTCACCTTCCTTCGAAGGTTTCCAGTCATACCTCCAGAGCGTCCAGGACCACTTGGAAAGCGGAGTCTTCAGTTCCGTATCGTGCCACGTCCTTTTGTCGTCAAGAGAAATTTGTACCTTGCTGATACCGTACCTCCCGCCAAATGCTACTCCGCCAATAACGTAATTGCCGATTGGTACCGTCGTCCCATCCATCGGCATCAGGATCTGCGATTTGGCAGGAATGACCGCATCATCAGACCATCCCTTCTTCTCCCAGTATCCCTTGAAATTGTAATTGACAAGTTCTATCTTCGAAAGCCATTTGACGTGCTTCATTCCATAGATGCCGGGAACGATGACCCTCAGGGGGTAACCATGCTCCTTTGGCAACGCTTCTCCATTCATCCTGTAGGCAAGAAATACGTCTTCCGAGAGTGACAAAGAATACGGGATGCTGTCTGAATACCCATCATCCGCATAAAAAGCGGTCTTCACGATTCCCTTTTTTGGGACAGCCCTATCTATGATACTTTTCAGTGTAACACCATCCCAGAGCGCATTGCTGATTGAGTCACCCCCGATCGGATTGCCGATACACTCAAGGGTAACAAATTCGGCCTTGTCCTTCATCTCTTCGAGCTCCTTCAAGCTGAGCGTGTATGGTTTTTCAACAAGTCCCTCTATCCTCAACCTGAATGCATTTGGGTCAATAGTTGGCACAGTATCTGAATAGGTGGTGATATAGAATTGGCTATTGGGCGTGATCTCCTTGGCCATAAACCCCATAAAATTTACCGAGCCTTTCATGAGAAGCGCATGTTTTTCCTCTTCCGTAGTTGCCTCAGCGTATTGATATATGCCATCAAATACAGAAACCCCGAATCCCAGTCCGATGGTTCCCAGTCCAAGGCCTTTAAAGAAATCTCTTCTGGAATAGTCTTTGGTCATTCTTCCCTCCCTAAACACCGCCATCAATATGGTTTGACAAAACTATCTAACTGCTCGACCTCCGCTTCCAATAGCCAATCCGTAAACGAACGAAAGCAACTGGAGACCCTGTATTGAAGCGTTAATCGACTCTGACCATAAAGCTGGTGGCGATCACCTTGCCCTGGTATCCCACCTGCCCAAATATCTGGTACAAGCCTGCAGCCGGGAAAATCATATGAACTTCAATTTTAGGACCGAACTTCTCGGGGACTGTCATCATCATCTGCATGTGATGTTCATGATGCCCCATAGCCGGCATCCCTGGCAGTTCCCCATGCGTGTGAATGAATTGCGTGAGATCCACCGATATTATCGCAAGATGCATTGGTGCAGAGAGCCAGGGTTCTAGGTCGGTGACAGGTTTGCCATTCTTTTTGAAGATGTAGCTGAGTGTCACTTCTTTCCCTGACATGATGCGCTCAGGCGTGCTCGCAAACGTAACATCAAGGTCCCCAAATCTCTTCTCCCTTGAGAAGTCCTGTTTGGGAGGCCCCATCTTAGGTTCACCGGCAACATCAACCAGGAAATGTCTCGAAAGCGGTTGATCATTTACTGCAAAGTCGATTCCGATGATATAGCGTCCAGCTTTTGGAAAAGTAAAGCGAACAGGGTATAGTGCAGTCTTTTTCATCTCAGGAGTTATCAGTCCGAAATCCTGAGGATGGATATGGGCAAATACGCTAAAATCCTTGCTCGAGATTACGACATGTATAAGCCGGTCATGGTGGATAGTGAGGTTCTCTACCGGCTTTCCTTCGCGATTTTTGAACGAAAACACGACAGTTGTAAGCGTCCCCACAATAATACGTTCAGGTTCTGTCTTAATGCCTACAATTACCTCACTTCCTCCCCCTCCATGCATGTGTTGCATGCCTTCGTGCTGATGGCCTTGCATTCCGCTCATCTCGGCAAAAGCTTGGCCTTCGCCCATGAGAAAGAGTCCTCCAATAAACATTGTGAATGCCATTGCTAAAATCTTTTTTGTTCTATTCATATTCACAACCTCCTTTCCCTTCAAGTCTCAACCAGTCCATCTATCTCGCGGCAACTAATGGTCATTTGCAGCTCATTTTATAATCCGAATCTTCTAAACACATAAAACTTCGGGAAATCAATACCGAGCGTAAACACTGGCGAAAATATCAAAACAGTGAGAACCTGATACAGCGTAAGGGACGGAACAAAAACCCCATATATACCCAACAGTGTAAAGCCGATTATGGTCCCTGCGCTCAGAACAAACAATTCCCTCCCCGGCATAGATGACCAGAAGTGCCTCCTTTCCCTCACAATTAATACCCTGAACTGGCTGTTGAATATCAGATTCAGCATTACCAAAGTGCGCAGCTTCTCCCATCCAAGATGAAAATAGTTCATGCCCATCAGGATGACGAGAATACCCTCCACAACCAGAAGCATGCCAGGAACGAGCGACGCAAGAGTAATGTTCTTCACATTCCACATGTTCGGATTAGGCGTATGTTTTACATTGTCGGTTGCCAGAGACATGGTTACAAAATCGTTCGCAAAGACAAGCAGCGACATCCCGAGGAGAGATAGCACAATATCATGGAACCAGAAGAAGCTCAGGGTCAGCAGACCGACAAATTCTATTACCTTTGTAACTTTATTAATGACCCACGTCAACATCCGCTGATAAGTTTGCCTGCTTATTATTATCGCATTGATTATGACACTTATCCCCGGTTCGGTCAGGACTACACTCGCTGAAGCCTTTGCCACGTCTGTCGCATTGCTTACCGCTATCCCCATCTCCGCCTGTTTCAGCGCCGGTGCATCGTTCACACCGTCTCCG
>DATKOU010000074.1:0-6187 GCA_035524455.1 Thermodesulfovibrionales bacterium
CTCCAACCCGGGCACCTACCTGAAGATATTTGACCATATCAGGAAGCTCTTCTCCGAGCAGATGGAGTCAAGGGCACATGGGTATGGCCCCGGATTCTTCTCCTTTAATGTGGCGGGGGGGAGATGCGAGACATGCAGTGGAGAAGGGTACCAGAAGTTGGAGATGTATTTCTTTGAAGACATCTATATCAAATGCGAAGAGTGTGGTGGCAAAAGGTATAAACCTGAGGTCTTAAGGGTCACCTATAATGGCAAGAACATTGTTGATATCCTCGATATGACCGTTGATGAGGCTGCAGAGGTATTTTCTGATATCCCCGTCATTTTTCAGAGGCTCTCGCTCATGAAGGATGTGGGGCTGGGGTATATGAGGCTTGGACAGCCTGCCACCACCCTTTCCGGAGGCGAGGCCCAGAGGCTTAAAATATGCGCTGAACTTTTTTCAGGGGGGAAGGGGGATTTCCTGTATATACTGGATGAACCCACTGTAGGACTTCACTACAGGGATGTACAGCTGCTTATCCATGTGCTGAGGAGGCTCGTGGATGCGGGAAACACCGTTGTGGTGATTGAACACAACCTCGATGTCATTGCTGCCTCGGACTGGGTAATTGATCTGGGGCCGGAGGGCGGCGATGACGGGGGGAGAATAGTGTGTGAAGGAAGACCGGAGGAAATAGTAAACGTCAAAGAATCCTATACCGGAAACTATCTTAAATCGGTGATAAGTGATTATAAGTGAACGGCGGCCTAATTACGGTCTGTGAATTTCTGAATTCACGCGGCCTTATATCCGGCCGCACCAATAACTCCAAGCATTTTGCCTCGGACCTGGCGAGCCTCTTAACTTTCACTTTTATGAATAATCCGGACTAAAGGAGGTGAGCACACGAGGGATGAGGCGCTATGCAGGATCATCGCAGCGAGTGGTGATGCAGCTATTTCATTTTTGCTGAAATTGTTTTGTTATGAGTGAAATTCCTGGATGGTTTTTCATCGCGAGTCTTTTTGTTCACCTCATACACTACATCGTTCAATACATCGTATGCGGAGAGCTTTCCGTACCAATAGGCCCCTGTGTCTATGCAGACGATGTTGCCTGATTTTTTTACCCGGGGATAGGGTGAATGTCCGACGATAAGAGTCTTTTGACCTCCATATTCATGGTTTCTGTCCCAAATGAGATCATATACCGGTACGTCACTAAGTTTTTTCGCATCCTTTGGAACACCACCATGCGCAAAGATGTGGGTGTTGGTCTCAAGATAGGGCAGCAATGACTCAATAAAAGGTATGAGTATTCTTTGGGCAACCTTCACGCTCCCAAAGCTGTTGAGCGTGGCCTGCCCCCCGTTCTGCAACCATAGTTTTGTATACGCGTTGCTCGTGAAAGAATCATGTTGGGACTGCTTGAGAAATTCGTAGGCCATATCCTCGTGGTTGCCAAGGAGGAGGACAATATTGTCGGGGTATTTTTCCTTTAAGGTCTGGAGATATAACACCACCTTCATACTGTGCGGGGAAAGGTCGATATAGTCGCCGAGAAAGGTCATCCTGTCTGTCGCAGGATCAAACATTATGAGCTTTTCCACCAGTTCTCTCAACAGGTGATAGCATCCGTGTATGTCACTTACGCAGAGATGCCTCGTGTAATTCCTCGGCGGCACTATAACCTCCTTCTACGAGAATCATGCACTGGTCTTATTAATAGCACACTCTATGCCATATGTCCAGGGGAATGCTCTTATGGGCAAAAGGGTGGTTCAGGGGGGAAGGAAGTCTTTTGGAAGCGGTTTTATACCACCATTCGTGGATATAGAACATCAGGAGTTTCATCCATAATTGTTCAATAGATGACGATGATTAGTCAAGGGATTAGGCGCGAGCATTTGAAGGATTTCTCGCTCATATCAGTCCCACTTCTCACTGCATTTCTGTATAATAACCATATGCTTTCGTACTTCCCGAAACGGCTTCTCATCGCGCTTCTGCTCATTATCAGTAGTACGGTCATCACGGGTTGCAAAGGAAAACCGGCAGCAACAGTCCGGACAGTTTCGGAAGGCAACGCCGATGAGCCGGCATACGGAGACGCATTGGTAACAGGCACTATCGGAGAGCCGAGCATTCTCATCCCGATGCTCGCGGGCGACAGCGCCTCCCATGACGTTTCAGGCCTGATATTCAATGGACTGGTCAAGTACGATACAGACCTCAGCGTTATCGGCGACCTTGCTGAATCCTGGGACATTTCGAGTGACGGTCTTGTCATAACCTTTCATCTCAGAAAGGGCATAAAATGGGCGGACGGGGTCGAGTTTAGCGCTGATGACGTCATGTTCGGCTACAGGACGATCATAGATGAAAAAACACCTACGGCATACAGCGAGGATTTCAGACAGGTAAAGAAAGCCGAGGTCCCTGACAGATACACATTCAGGGTCACCTATGAAAAGCCGTTTGCCCCGGCGCTCACCTCATGGGGAAACCTTGTTGTTCTCCCGAAGCACCTACTTGAAGGCAAAGACATCACGAAGAGTGATTTTGGAAGAAACCCGATCGGCCTCGGACCATACAAGCTCAACAGATGGACTACCGGGCAGGAAGTGATGCTCGATTCCTATAGGGACTACTTTGAAGGCAGGCCGTACATTGACAGGTATATCTACAAAATAATACCCGACTCCGCAACGATGTTTCTTGTGCTCCAGACAGGGGAAATCGACATGATGGGACTTACGCCGGTGCAATACGCCAAACAGACCAACACCGAGTTCTTCAAGAAAAATTTCCAGAAGTTCCGATATCCGGCCTTCACGTACACATATATGGCATTTAACCTGAAACATCCTTTTTTTAAGGACAAGCGGGTGCGGCAGGCAATAGCCTATGGGATCGACAAAGACGAGATAGTGGATGTAGTACTTTTCGGACTAGGAAGCCCGGCCACAGGCCCTTATGTCCCGAACACGTGGCCTTATAATCCGGCTGTCAAGAGATATGAATATAACCCGGAGAAGGCAAAGCAGCTCCTCAAAGAGGCCGGATGGAAGGACACCGACGGTGATGGGATACTGGACAAAGACGGGCGTCCTTTCAAGTTCACGATACTTACCAATATGGCAAACAACCCAAGGAAGAATACAGCGGCCATTATCCAGTGGAGACTCGCGAAAATAGGTATTAAAGTCGAGATAAGGGAACTCGAATGGAGCACATTCATCAATCAGTTCATCGACAAGAGGAGCTTTCAGGCCGCGATCCTCGGCTGGAGCATTGGACTCGACGCCGACCAGTACGACATCTGGCATTCCTCCAAGACAAAGGAGAAGGAGTTCAATTTTGTGAGCTACAATAATCCGGAGGTAGACGAGCTTCTCGAAAAAGGCAGAAGGACGTACGATATCGAAAAAAGGAAGAAGGCGTATTTCAGGTTACAGGAGATACTTGCGGATGAGCTTCCCTATATATTCTTATACGTCCCCGATGCCACACCGATCGTACATGCCCGTTTCAAGGGGATAAAGGCATCCCCGATAGGGATAAGTTATAATCTCCCGAAGTGGTACGTGCCGAAGAAGCTCCAGCGGCATACACTGGAGCCATAGATGCTGACGTATCTTGTAAAACGTCTCCTTGAAATGATCCCCACATTGTTCGGGATTACACTGCTTTCTTTCGTTATTATCCATCTCGCGCCGGGCAAACCGACGGACATATTCACTGAACTCAATCCGAAGATCACCCCCGAGGCCCGGGAGCGGCTTGAAAAGCTTTATAACCTTGACAAGCCCATCATCGTCCAATACGGTCTCTGGCTCAAGAAGATCGCGAAACTCGATTTCGGCGAATCTTTTTCTTCTGACCGGAGACCCGTCATGCAGAGGATATGGGACCCAAAGAAGCCTTTGCTTGAACGGCGGCTTTTCGTCACTTTCATGATCAACCTCATCTCGATGGTCATTATTTTTCTGATCGCCATACCCGTCGGCATTTCCTCGGCAACACGCAGGAATACGCTGTATGACAAGATCACCACCACGACCGTATTTATCGGGTTTGCGATCCCTCATTTCTGGCTTGCACTGCTTCTCATGCTGCTCTTCGGCGTCACGCTCCACTGGCTGCCGATTTCGGGACTGACGTCCATGAATTATGCGTCCCTGCCCTTCTGGGGAAAGTTATGGGACCTGGCAAAGCATCTCGTCCTTCCAATCTTTGTGTCGGCCTTTGGCGGGCTTGCGGCCGATTCAAGGTACATGCGCAGCAGCATGCTCGAAGTGATACGGCAGGATTACGTGACCGTGGCCAGGGCAAAAGGTCTCCCCGAAAGGGAGGTCATTTACCGGCACGCCTTTCGGAATGCGCTCCTTCCAATGATCACACTTGTCGGGCTTTCGGTCCCTGGACTGATAGGAGGAAGCGTGATCTTCGAGAACATCTTCGGTATCCCCGGCATGGGGCAGTTGTTTTTCCAGAGCGTCATGACAAGGGATTACCCGATGGTAATGGGCGTTTTGACAATCGGGGCAATACTGACACTCCTTGGGAATCTGCTGGCGGATATCGGATACATGCTCGCAGACCCGAGGATAAGGACACGGTGACTATGGCAAATGATACACCCATTAAACTCTTCTGGCGCAGGTTCCGGAAGAACAGGCTTTCGGTGGCGGGAGGGATTATCGTGCTGGCCTTGTTCCTCATTGCGACCTTTGCTCCCCTTATTGCTCCTTGCAGTCCGAACACCATTGACAGAAGCCACATACTTGAACCTCCGGGTTTGAAGCACCTTTTCGGTACTGATGATCTCGGGAGGGATGTAATGAGCAGAATGATATGGGGGTCGCGGATATCCCTCGCAGTCGGTTTTGTTGCGATTGGACTGGCAACGATCATCGGTATGATGCTCGGGGCGATTTCAGGATATTACGGAGGATGGGCGGAAAGGATAATCATGCGGTTTATCGACATCATGCTCTCAATCCCGACGTTCTTTCTTATTCTGGCCGTTATTGCTTTCATAGACCCTGACATATGGGACTTCATTCTCCCCTCCTGGCTGAAAGGGAGCAGCGATGTCAGCTTTCTGGATCCGAGCATACTTAATATCATGATCGTAATCGGCCTGACCTCCTGGATGGGTGTGGCCCGCCTGGTGAGGGCCGAATTCTTGTCCCTGAAGGAGCGCGACTTTATTTTTGCTGCGAGGGCTTTGGGCGCCGGCGACCTCCGGATTATCTTCAGGCATATCATGCTGAACAGCATGGCGCCTGTCCTTGTTTCGGCCGTGCTCGGTATAGCGGGAGCGGTTCTTGTCGAATCCTCACTGAGTTTTCTTGGAATCGGAGTCCGCCCCCCGACCCCGAGCTGGGGGAACATCCTTACCCTGGGCAAGGACAATCTTGGCGTGGCCTGGTGGCTCTCTGTTTTTCCCGGCCTCGCAATCCTCATAACCGTGCTCGGCTATAACCTTCTCGGGGAAGGGATCAGGGATTCCATAGACCCCAAGTTATGGCAAACGGAGAGGCGTTAGCAAGTGCATTCGTTTCACGAAACATTATGCAGAACTTAGTGGAAGACCGCAGGGGAAATAACAATGCATCGGTTCATTAATGCCGGACAATATTATTAAGGATGCAGCCGCACTCACTCCTGATCCCGAGCGGGCCCTGAAAAACCTCCGTTCTTTCTGCGAAAGGAATCCTCGCCGTGCGGATGAACTGGAGAGGAATATAAGACCCATCGCGTTCCTCTTCAGCTGCAGCCAGTTCCTTGCCAATTTTGCCTCCGTGCATCCCGACGTCCTATTTGATGCCCTCCAGAAAATTCATGATCCTGTTCAAAAGGAGCCTCTTGCAGCATCCTTTGGAGAACATATTCATGCATTACCTTTGCAGTCTTGGGAGGCCCTTCTCAGCAGGGTGCGCATGTTCAAAAAAAAGGTTCTTTTATTGATTACCCTGAGGGACCTCCTGGGAAAAACTGACATTGTAGAGAGCATGTCTGAACTGAGTCTTCTTGCCGATGTCATTGTGGAAGGCTCACTCCCCCTTGTCCGTTCTCAGATGAAGGAGGTCTACGGTGACCCGGAAGAAGATGCGTTTTCGGTGATAGCGGTGGGAAAACTGGGCTCAGAGGAACTTAACTTCAGTTCGGATGTCGATCTCCTCTACGTCTATGGGGA
>DATKOU010000075.1:0-11885 GCA_035524455.1 Thermodesulfovibrionales bacterium
AGAAAGCGAGAAAGGTCCTTACCGCTTGATAGCTGCCCCAGAGAGTGCTTGCCTTGTGATTCATCCTCCACTTGTGGCGTATGTAACTCTCGAAGTGCGCTTTGCCGGGAATGTCCATCTTGGAGATCTTCTGAACAATGCCATCAACAGGAGTGTCTGCTACTACAAGATAATGTGCTGCTTCGATTTCGCTGCCGAATGCTCTGAGAATTGCACCTGCTCTGGTCATAAATCCTCCTTTTTCCTTTAGAAAAAGCAGGTTAGATAATGACCCTTCGTAATCTTAAGAATCAACTTTTGTTACGTATAGCACTGGCAAACTGACACGTTTCAGTTAATTGTAACAGTGAAGATTTTCGAAAGTCCACGGTAGCGCTGCGACCAGCCAAAGCCAGCAACCTAGATGCGACAGTGATTACGGTTTAGGTAGGGAACTATAGCGGGAAGTAAGGGCCGGGAGAATGTTCGAATCCACCATGATATTGAGAAGCTCTGTAAGCGCAATCCACGCATTGCCCAAATCGTCAGTTATATTGCGTTTCTGTGCAGACGTCACGTCTTGCCCATAAAGGTCATGTTTCAGTTTGTTTATTTCTTCTCGAATACTTTCTAGGTGACTTCTAGCAAGTGGACCTGCACTGATGTCTTTCTCGATCTTGGATGCCCATTTCTCGGTTCTGGATACGCCTTTTTTCTGAGGGACCTTCTTCGCTGGGTCAAGTATAGCCTTAAGAATCCTCTCATACGAGGCGTGAATCCGCATTACAGCCGCATTGTAATAGAAACCTGCTTCCCATTGTGGAGGTGGTGCTGTTCCTTGGCTGAGTGCCTTAAGTAATTCGTTCAGTTCGTCGACGTGATGCTGACGATTGGCATTCACATAAGTGGCTCGGTTCTTGTGACCAATTTTCTCTGCAGAGTTGAGGGCAAACACTGCCCCTGCAATGAATCGAAACTCATGGGCGAGTCCGGGGCAGGATCGTGCTAGTCGATGTATACGCTTGATAATCTGTTCGGTGTTGACTGCTCCCACGTCAACTCCATTCAATTGACCAGTCTAACATCTCATAACGGTTGCCAGTGTAACTAACGCCATTATATCAGACTTAAAAGGTGTGAGGTCCAGGAAGGCATGCTCATAGTTTTCCATTTACGCCTTTTTATCCAAAACTTCTATTTCGGTCTTAAAAAGTATCAAGAGAAAACCGATATCTTCTTCTGCAATACGAATATCATCTTCCTCAGCGTCCTCCGTAAGAGCTTCAAGGACATATCTCGTGACGTATGGCTGCTTAAAAACTTCTACGTCCACAATTTTCTCAATCAGTTGTTCATGGGCTTCTTGCAGACTTCCTAAGAAACGTTCGTTTTCGTTATACCTGGCCATAATCTCTCCGGATGAGATTCTGGGGATCTTACCACTTGAGTCGAGAAACATCTTATAAACAACAAAGGCGATATAAATAGCAAGCTCTTTTACTTCCTGTTGAAGATCATCTGTGTATGCCATCAGAAAAGCCAAGAGATCTGGCTGGTTTTTGCCCATGTTAAGCATCTCTTTATCTACCCTGGCCGGAGTAAAGCCCGAAACTTCCTGCCAGGTTTTCTCCACAAATTCTTTTGATAAAGGCCCCACGTTACAAGTTTTCTCCCTTCTGAGTGTTCACCTGCTGTTGATCCGGTCTGCCAGGTAGCCCACGGCAGTGGAAAAGTATACGGAGGGGTTCCATTTCATGAGGGTTTGCCAGTTGTCGTACACAAGATATTCCTTTTCTCCGGCTCGGATAAGCGAGGCACGCGTAATCGAAGGGGGGAACTGTTCACCTTCTGTGGGTTTTACGCCCAAAGCCTCCCACTCCCCCAAAGTCTTACGGTGTTTTCTCCCCAGCAGCTTTTCGTTGAAACGGCTGGGGAGGCGCACCTCCTGCCCCCACGGCTCTCCACCACGCCAGCCGTGCTGGGAAAGGTAGTTTGCGATGGAAGCGAGTACGTCCGCGCGGCTTTCCCAGATATTGCGTCTGCCATCATTGTCGTAGTCCACTGCATAGCGCCTGAAGCTTGATGGCATGAACTGACACTGACCCATGGCGCCAGCCCAGGAACCAAGCATTTGATGGGGCTTTATGTCTCCGTCGTTGAGTATCCTGAGGGCATTGAGAAGCTCACCCCGGAAGTAGTTGCTCCGTCGCCCGTCGTAGGCGAGGGTGACGAGCGCGCCCACTACAGAGAAGCTGCCCATCCGTCTGCCAAAGTCGCTCTCGATGCTCCAGAGGGCCACGACGAACTGGGGTTGAACTCCGTAGCGTATAGCGATCTCCTGCAGAAGGGGACGGTTCTCCGCAAGTCTGGCCCGGCCTTCCTCGATTCTTTCCTGAGGCGCTACCAGCTTCAGATATTCCTCAAAGCTCATGCTGGACTCAGGCTGGCTCCGATCCAACTGGATGACACGCGGTACAGGCGTTAACCCGCTGAGCGCCTCATCCAGGATTGCACCGGAAATACCCTGGCTGAGAGCCTCGCGCCGAAGGCCTGCGAGCCACTTCTCAAATCGGCCATTGTAAGCAACTGCATGAGCACAATACATCAGTCCTGCCATCATGACAGCCACCCGCAGGAGAAGGCGCGTGGTCAACCGCCAACTACCCATCAATCTGTTTTCCATCCATGCTCCCCCACAAGGGGCACGAATACGCACGGCGTCTGATAATCCTTTGAGAGTTCACCTCCCTGCTTTTGTAACCTTACGAGTTGCTGGGAAAACCGATCGCCCACAGGGGCGACCAAAATGCCGCCATCGGAAAGCTGATCCACGAGGGGCTTTGGTACTGCGGGAGCGGCGGCAGTAATGAGAATCCGGTCAAAAGGTGCAGCCTCAGGCCATCCCAATGTCCCGTCTCCCACCTTCATGTGAATATTGCGGTATCCGAGTCCTGCAATGACTTCCCTTGCTGTGTCAGACAATGATTGAATCCTCTCTATGGTATACACTTCCCTGGAAAGCTCCGCGAGAACAGCGGCCTGATAGCCCGAACCGGTTCCTATTTCGAGAACCGTTTCGTCGCCGTCAAGGCCGAGAAGCTCTGTCATCACCGCCACCATGTAAGGCTGAGATATGGTCTGCCCCTCAGCAACAGGAAGCGCCATATCATCATATGCCTTATACCACGAGGATTCATCCATAAAGAGGTGCCTCGGTACCTTTCTCATGGCAGCGATTACACGCGCATCCTTGACTCCCCTTGAAACTATCTGTGTGTCCACCATTAAATTCCTTAGTCGTTGAAAATCCATGGTGTCCATATGCCGATAGTCACCTCCTAAAAATAAGTGTAGCAGCATTCCTTTTCAAATTCCATTGATTTTCCATTGAAACGGATAGTGAGCGCGTTCCCTGTCCGCCTCAGGCAGACTGCGGGGTTAATGAGTGAATATGATGGAGAACAATTTCTTACGTTAAAATACCTGCGGCTTTTTCCTCAGGGTTTTTCATTAAGAAAGAGGCGATCACGCCGTGAGGGTGTCGTTGGTGGTAAAATAAAGAGCACGTTTGCTAAAGGAGCGAAGCATGCGATCTGAGGAAGACGAGTTTCTGAAAGTTGCCATTGAGGCCGCACGGTGCGGGGGCAGGATTGTTCGCACTAACCTTGGCAGTATCTCAGAGGACGATATCAGCATAAAGCAGGCATCGGACTTCGTTACGCGGGTCGACAGGGAGTCGGAACAGGGAATCATGACGACTCTAAGAAGGCATTTCCCCTATCATTCCTTTCTTGCCGAGGAATCCGAGAAGGACACTGAGACAGAGGGGTACCGCTGGATCATTGACCCCCTTGATGGCACTACGAATTATATCCATGGATATCCTGCATTCTCTGTCTCTATTGCACTCGAGTACAGAAGGAAAATACGATTGGGGGTAATCCTTGATCCGCTCCGGGATGAGCTTTTCAGTGCAGAGAAGGGAAGGGGGGCCTTCCTGAATGGCGAGCCTGTGACCGTATCCCGGGTGGGTAATCCGGGCGATGCCCTTATCGCCACGGGCTTCCCCTTCCGGAAAAAGGAAATGACCGACAGATACCTTGAACTCTTCCGGAATATCTTCCAGAGAGTGAGCGACCTGAGAAGGGCCGGCTCTGCAGCCCTTGACCTTGCCTATCTCGCCTGCGGGAGGTGTGACGGATTCTTTGAAATCGGCCTCAGCCCATGGGACATGGCTGCGGGGAGCATTCTCATACAGGAAGCGGGAGGAATTGTGACCGATTTTGGCGGAGGGCCTGAATTTCTCGCCACAGGGAATATCGTTGCAGGGAATAGTACTCTTCACGGTGTATTGCTGGATGAGGTGAGGAAAGTATTCTCACTCAGCACTGACTTGTGAGGGGAAGGACAGGGAACTTTGCGCCGGCTAAGTGCTGAGCCGTTCCAGTATCTCCCTTGCAGCAATGACGCCTGAGACAGAGGCCTGCACGAGTCCTCTACTCACGCCGGCTCCATCCCCTATGGCAAAGAGGTTGCCGATTTCTGTCTCGAGGCTCCTGGAGAGCTTCAACTGCATGGAGTAGAATTTGACCTCTACCCCATAGAGAAGGGTGTGGCGTGAGTTCACCCCCGGGGCGATTCTCTCAAGGGCTTCAAGCATTTCAATGATATTCGAGAGGTAGCGGTAGGGCAGAACAAAGCTGAGGTCGCCTGGGGTAGCGTCTTTCAGAGTCGGCTGTATGATCCCCTTTGCTATCCTCTCATGGGTTGAGCGTCTTCCTGCGTGGAGGTCTCCCAGTCTCTGGACAATCACCCCTTGACCGATAAAGTTCGCGAGTCTCGCAATATAGGCGCCGTAAGAGATGGGCTCATTAAAGGGTTCTGTGAAGACGGTGCTCACCAGGAGCGCAAAATTGGTGTTGTTGGTCCTTCTCTGGGTATAGCTGTGGCCATTCACTGTCCATATTCCTTTAAGGTATTCCTTTACCACTTCCCCGTAGGGGTTTACGCAGAAAGTCCTCACCTTGTCATCAAATTTTCTTGAGTAATACACGAGCTTGGGTTCATACGTTACAGAGGTGAGATGCTCGAATACAGGAGCAGGAAGTTCGACCCTTACACCAATATCCACGGGATTCTGGAGCAGGGTGAGTTTAAGGGCCTTTGCCTCACCTTCCAGCCATCGGGAGCCTTCCCTCCCGGGTGCGAGGACCACAAAATCTGATTCAATCTCTTCTCCGCTCTTTAGACGGACACCTTTCACCTTGTCGCCCTCAGTGAGGATTTTTTCCGCCTCGGTGCCAAAGAGCGTATCGACTTGGTGATTTAAGGACTCCTTCATCCTGTTGAGAAGTCCTCTGCAAAGGTCGGTCCCGATGTGCCTTATCCTCGAAGGGATGAGGATAAGGTCGTTTTTCGATGCAAGCCTTTCAATATCTTTTACGGTCTCGGTGTCAGTGCCATAGATTTCCTTAGGCGCACCCAACCTTACATATGCATTGTCCACATAGTCGATGAGGGATTGGAGGGTGTCAGCGTTCACATATTTTGACAGGTGTCCACCCACCTCAGGAGAGAGGTTTAGCTTGCCGTCGCTGAAGGCGCCGGCCCCTCCCCAGCCACTCAGGAGGTCGCACTCAGGACATTTGTTGCAGGATATGTCTCTTATCTCCATGGGACATTGCCGCTTGTCTATGTCCTTGCCTTTTTCCACCATAAGGATCTTGAGTCCTCGATAGTTTTCCATGAGTTCCATGGCTGAGAAGATCCCTGCCGGCCCTGAACCAATAATCACCACGTCGTATCTTTTCATACGCTAAACTTCTCCTGTCGGCCTGTCGACTACGTCAAAGACATGCAGGTGTTTTTTGAGGATTTTGAGGGCAGTATAATTGGTGAGATCGAGATGTATGGGGGTAACAGAGACATAGCCCTCTTCAATGGCATGAATATCGGTGTCTTCTGCGTGTTCCCAGTAGGGGACCCCCCCGCCGATCCAATAATACTGCTCTCCCCGGGGGGAGAACACTTCTTGTATAGAGTTGTCATAGATACGTTTTCCCTGTCGTGTAAGTCTTATCCCTTTCACGAGGCCCCTGAGGAGGTTAGGGACATTCACGTTAAGAAACGTATCATAGGGCATAGGATGTTCCGTGATATAGCGGGTAATAGTGACGGCAAAGGATGCCGCGGTCTCAAAATGGAAGTTCTTTTCTCCGTGCGTTGAAATGGCAAAAGAGGGGATATTCAGGATCGTTCCCTCTATGGCGGCAGAAACAGTGCCGGAATAGGTGATATCATCGCCGAGGTTTCCTCCCCTGTTGATCCCGGATACCACGATATCGGGTCTCTGAGGAAGTATCTTGCTCACCCCCACCACTACCGCGTCGGTGGGCGTCCCATTGATTGAATATACATGGTCCCTCATCTGCTCCACCTTGAGTGGCCTGTGGAGGGTAAGGGAATGCCCCACCGCGCTCCTCTCTCTATCGGGGGCGACAACGTACGCATCTCCAACCTCTTTCATTGCCTTAAAAAGCGCGATGAGCCCCGGGGAGTGTACGCCGTCATCATTGGTGACAAGGATTATCATCTGATGCTCACGTTCTGCACTATTCTTATTTTCTCCCCTGATGTCTTCTCCGTATCACAGGCCTTTTTTCACATAAGAATTATATCACGTTGAGATTTTTCTTGACAGGCAATGGTCATTCCTAATAAAGTTAAAACGCTTCCAGATGCTGCAGGGTTGTGCGCACAAACGGGAGGCGAAATCCACAATCTCAAACGAATTAAGGAGGTTCCCCAATATGGAAAAATGGAAATGCTTGGTGTGCGGCTATATTTATGATCCGGAAGCAGGCGACCCAGATGGAGGGATTGCACCGGGTACACCTTTTGAGAGACTCCCGGATGAGTGGACCTGTCCTGTGTGCGGTGCATCGAAGGACATGTTCGAGAAGGCATAGAAAGAGCGTAAAGCTGGGGGAGGATGATATCTTCCCTCCAGTGCATGCCTGCGCTGCCTTAAGGTCTCAAGAAAAGAAGCATGACGCTGACTTCTCAGCCTTCCCTCGCTCCCCTTCGCCATCTCCCAATTAAAGGTCTCTGTTCCCGCTAAAGACCCCCTTTTCTTGTGTCATTGAAATAGGGGCATTAATTTGATATCGTTATAACTGGTCCTGCTTTTGCGGGTCCGAGGGAGGTTAGAAATGATGCGAGTCCCAAGTCCAAGCTACAGTCTGACGGTTCGTGCGGCCATAGAAAACCGTGTCGGTATGTTCTCCCGCATCGCGAACGCCATTAGCCAGGCAGGGGGAGACATGGGTGCCATTGACATTGTCCGTGTGGAAAAGGGCCGAATCGTCAGGGATATTACGGTCAATGCCCGTGATGAGCGGCACGAAAAGAAGATTGTCAGTTCTATCAGGGGTGTGGAGGGTGTTAAGGTACTCAGGGTTATGGACAGAACCTTCTCTGCCCATGAGGGCGGCAAGATTGAAATTCATACCAAGCTGCACATAAAGGACAGGGAAGACCTCTCCAAGGTATACACCCCGGGCGTGGCAAGGGTCTGCAGGGATATCCTGGAGCATAAGGACCATGCGTACCGATATACTATCAAGGGGAATTCCGTTGCTGTGGTTACTGATGGTACTGCCGTTCTCGGTCTGGGCGATATTGGGCCTGAGGCGGCAATGCCGGTGATGGAGGGCAAGGCTATGATATTCAAGGAATTCGCAGACATCGATGCCTTTCCCATTGCATTGAACACAAAAGATCCCGAGGAAATCATCAGCACAGTCAGGAATATCACAACGCCCTTCGGAGGCATCAATCTGGAGGATATCTCTGCGCCGCGCTGTTTTGAGATCGAGGGACGGTTGAGGAAGGAGCTTGATATCCCAGTGTTTCACGATGACCAGCATGGAACTGCAGTGGTCGTTCTCGCAGGGCTTATCAATGTTTCACGGCTGCTGAAAAAAGATATCAGGAAATTCAAAGTGGTCATCCTGGGGGCCGGTGCTGCAGGGATTGCAACCGCATGGATGCTGGTGGCATACGGAGTAGAAGACATTGTCGTCTGCGACAGGGCGGGAACGATCTATGTGGGGAGAAAACATAACATGAACCCTTACAAAGCGGCAATTGCAGGAAAGACTAATCCCAGGAAAGTAAAAGGCACTCTCTCTGATGCCATGAAAGGGGCAAACGTTTTTTTTGGTCTTGCAGGGCCTAATACCGTAACCCCCGATGATGTACGAAGAATGGGACGGGATCCCATAGTCTTCGCGCTCGGCAATCCTGACCCTGAGATAGCCCCTGAGGATGCTCTTCCCCTGGTGAGGATACTGACTACAGGACGGTCTGATTATCCCAACCAGATAAACAACATGCTCGGTTTCCCAGGTATTTTCAGGGGGTTGCTGGATGCCAGGGCCAAGGGTGTCAATGAAGAGGTGAAGCTTGCTGCTGCGAAAGCCATAGCGTATACCATTAAGGACGAAGATCTTCATGAGGACTACATCATCCCAAGCGGTTTCGACCGGAAGGTTGTCACCAATGTCGCCCATGCGGTTGCCGAGGCTGTGAGGAAGACAGGGCTCGCGCGAATTTGAGGGTTTCTGTAAATAATAACGTTATAGTTTTTTCTAATAGATAGTTTATAATGAGTAACACTAAACCCGGAAATGGTTGAACATAGTAACCCCGGGGAATATTACTTTTTGTCAAAGGAGGATGTTACCATGGGACGTCTTTCACTTGCTGTGGTGATGTGTTTTGTTGTGAGTCTTTTCTCAGCCACTGCGTTTGCGGCAGATACCTTTGAACTGGTCATCCCGCTGCCCCTTACAGGAAAACAGGCGAAATTCGGTGAAATGATGAAGCACTCTTACGAAATGGCTGCTGAGGAGGTCAATGCGAAGGGTGGCATTAAGAATAAGAAGATTGTCCTCGGATTTGAAGATTCCGGTGCGAAACCAGAGACTGCAAGGGCGATTGTGGAAAAACTCATCGATGTAAAGAAACAGCCCATCATTGTGGGTGAGTATACATCCGCGTGCGCAAAGGCGGTTGCTGCAGTGGCTGAAGAGAGGAAGACACCGTACCTTGTGGTTGCGAGCGCCGATGACAATATCACCCAGCAGAACTACAAATATGTGTTCCGCCAGAATGCCGTGAATGCCCACTACGCCGACAGTGTCATGTCCTTCATGAAGGATGTGGTGAAGCCGAAGACAATAGCGATCCTCTATGAGAGTTCTGCGTTCGGCACCTCAGGGGCGGACGCCATGGAAAAGGATGCACAGAGGCTTGGGATCAAGGTGCTGCTCAAGGAGAAATATGAGGCAGGTTCTGTTGATTTCAAGCCGATACTCTCAAAAGTCAAAGCAGCGCAGCCAGATGTGATTTTTATGGTCTCCTATGTTATGGATGCGTCACTGCTTATGAAACAGATCAAGGAGTTACGGCTGGATGCAAAGCTCTTTGCCGGGGGCGCAGCAGGATTTGCCATCCCTGAATTTATCGAAAATGCTAAGGATGCGGCAGACTATGTGATCAGCGCCACACTCTGGACCGAAGACCTGAAGTACCCAGGTGCCAGGCAATATGCGGATAAATACAAGGCGAAATACGGTGCATTTCCCTCTTACCACGGGGCATCGGCATATGCGGCAATCTTTGTGGTGAAGAACGCCCTCGAAAGAACCAAGGACTGGACGCCCAACAGTATTCGCGATGCGTTGAAGACCACTGATATGATGACGGCCTTTGGTCCTATTAAGTTCGAGAACAAGGAGGGATACCAAAACCAGAACTTCATGGAAACCCTCGTCTTACAGGTGCAGAAGGGTCAGTTCGAGACGATCTACCCTGAAAAACATGCAAGCAATAAATATATCTATCCTATCCCGACGTGGCGAGAAAGAAGATAGCAACAGAGCGTAAGAGTAACGGGGTGTCAAGGGGCATAGTCTTTGACACCCCGTTACTGTGGCTTTGTGATTCCCCTATGCTACGGAGAGACAAGTGGTCCAATTAGAGGTTTTCCTCCAGACCCTCATTCAGGGAATACTCATGGGCGGTCTCTATGCCCTCATCGGGCTCGGGATGACTCTTATCATGGGCGTGATGAAGATCATCAACCTCGCCCACGGTGAGCTCATGATGGTTGCAATGTATGTCGCCTACTGGATGTTCGTGCTCTTCCATATTGACCCGTACCTGTCTGTGTTTATCGCAACACCTCTTCTGTTCCTCCTTGGCATCGGGATACAGAAATTCCTCATCAACCCGGTGCTCAAGGTGGAATCCATCTTGCCTGAGAACCAGGTTATTCTCACGGTGGGAGTGGGCATGGTATTGGCGAATCTTGCGACCATATTCTTTAAGTCCGATTATCGTTCCACGCCGGTCAGCTATGCAACCAATGCCTGGTACCTCAGCGATTACTGGAAGACAGCTCCCATTGAACTCTCCCTGTCAGTTCCATGGACAGTTTCTTTTATCTTTGCGGTTATCATTACCATCATGCTCTGGTTCTTTCTAGCCAGGACGGACACCGGAAAGTCGATACGGGCCACTGCCCAGGACCTTGATGCTGCTCTCCTTATGGGCGTGAACGTAAAGCTGATGCGCGTGGTCACCTTTGGAATCGGTTCCGGACTTGTGGGCGCGGCAGGATGCCTTTTTATCCCCATTTATTACCTCTACCCTGCCCTCGGCGGGCAGTTCACACTCATCGCCTTTGTCATCACGATCCTTGGAGGGCTGGGCTCCACTGTGGGTGCAATCCTTGGCGGTCTCATACTGGGTGTCTTTGAGTCCATGACCTCCACCTATCTCGGGATGGGGTGGGCACCGGTGGGGAGGTTCGTGATCTTTGTCGCTTGCCTCATATTCCTGCCAGGCGGCGTTGCATCTCTCCTGAGGAGGAAGACTCTGGGTAAATGAAAAAATACGTTCCTCTTATCGCCTTTGCCCTTGCCGTGGTCCTACCTTTCGCAGGATTCAGTACCTACATCATGCATATGCTGATACTCGTTCTTATGTGGACAACCATAGGTATGTCATGGAACCTCCTTGGCGGGTACTGCGGCCAAGTGTCCTTCGGTCACGCTGCCTATTTCGGCGTGGGCGCGTACACTGCAGGTATCCTCTACTCAAAGCTGGGTGTATCACCCTGGTGGGGAATCCCGTTCAGCATTATCATCGTCGGCATCTTTGCCTTCATCCTTGGGTTTATAGTCCTGAGGTTGAGGGGACCTTTTTTTGCACTTGCGACCCTGGCCAGCGGTGAGGTTATGAGAATTACTGCGGAGAACCTTGTGGACTTCACCGGAGGCTCTCTCGGCATCATGATACAGGAGAGGACCTGGGTCGAGAAGATATGGTACTACTATATTATTCTGGTGATAACCGCGGCCAGTTTCTTCCTTGTAAAGAAATTGATTGAATCAAAGCTGGGATATTACTTCGTGGCTATCAGAGAGGACCAGGACGCTGCGGAATCCCTGGGAATAAATACTACGCTCTATAAGACCATCGCCTTGTGTCTGAGCGGGGCACTAACGGGAATTGCGGGCGCATTTTATACCAATTACATGGGGTATATTGACCCCAATGTGGTCTTTGCACTGCATGACATTTCGATCATCACCATCATGATCGTCATGGTGGGAGGGGTTGCCACCTACTGGGGCCCTTTTGTGGGCGCCATCATCATGGTGTTCTTGGCTGAATTTATCAGATCCATTCCCGGCCTTGGTACTGCGCACCAGACGCTCTTCGGGATCCTGCTCATTGTTATGATTATCTTTCTGCCTAACGGTATCGTGGGTGATTTCCCAAAGCTCAGGAGACTTTTGGGAATGGGAAGGACCTCACCATGAGCCTGCTCTCCG
>DATKOU010000076.1:0-6613 GCA_035524455.1 Thermodesulfovibrionales bacterium
GCAAGGTCCTTGAAATCGTCGAGAAGGAATGAGAGTTGCCCTGGATGCAATGGGGGGAGATTTTGCCCCTGCAGTTACGATCGAGGGCGCAGTAGAGACGGTTAATGAAAGTACGGATATTGAGATCGTCCTCGTGGGGGACGAACCTTCAATTGCGAAAGAGCTTTCCGGCAAGAAATATCCGCCAACAAGACTCCAGATAAGGCATGCATCCCAAATCGTAGGGATGGATGAGCCGGCCCTGGCCGCTGTGAGAAAGAAGAAAGACTCTTCCATACGAAGGGCGGTTGAGCTGGTAAAAAATCAAGAAGCGGACGCAGTGGTGAGCGCGGGCCATTCCGGGGTTGCCATGGCCATGGCGCTTTTTATGTTCGGGGCGTCAGAGGGGGTCCACAGGCCTGCGATCGCCACCATTATGCCCACACTGAAGGGCCCTTTTGTTCTTGTGGACGCGGGGGCGAATGTGGACTGCGATCCAGAAAACCTGTTGCAGTTTGCCCTGATGGGCGATGCGTATTGCAGGACGATGTTCGGCAACCCGGAACCCAAGATCGCGCTCCTGAGCATTGGAGAGGAAGACACCAAGGGCAATATGCTCACCAAGGAGACATTCAAGCTCCTCAAAGATTCCCCGGTGAGATTCATCGGCAATATCGAGGGAAAGGATATCTTTACGGGTGCTGCGGATGTGGTGGTCTGCGACGGGTTTATTGGAAACATTGTGCTCAAGACTAGTGAAGGCCTGGCTGAGGTCATTATGAAGATGCTGAAGCGGGAGATTGCGGATGTGGCTACCGGAAGAGTGGCGTACCTCCTGATGAAGCCTGCACTCAGAAATTTCAAGAAAAAGACCGATTACGCGGAATACGGGGGAGCTCCGCTTTTGGGGATAAACGGTACCTGCATCATAAGCCATGGGAGATCCTCGGCAAAGGCAATAAAGAACGCCGTCAAGGTTGCTGCTGAATTCTCCAGGAAGAGGGTGTATGAGATCATTACTGAGGAGATAAATAGTTTTCGCTCAACGGGAGGGAAGGGTGGTCAGGGCTAAAATCATCGGAACTGGCTCGTATGTGCCGGAGAGGATCCTCCGCAATGCTGATCTGGAAGGCCTGGTGGATACCTCGGATGAATGGATCGTTGAGAGAACGGGGATCAGGGAACGGAGGATTGCGAATGAAAAGCAGGCTGCATCTGATCTCGCCTATGAAGCCTCAAAGGCAGCTCTCAAGAGTGCCGGACTCAAGGCAAGGGATATGGACCTCATCATTGTGGCGAGCGTGAGCGGGGATATGCCCCTTCCGGCGACGGCCTGTTTCCTTCAGGACAAACTTGATGCCAAACGGGCTGCTGCATTTGATGTGAACGCCGCATGCTCGGGATTTATTTACGCCCTTTCGGTCGCAGACGCCTTTATCAGGAGCGGCACGTACCGAAGGGTTCTTGTGGTGGGTGCTGAGGTACTTTCCAAGTTTACCGACTGGGAGGACAGGACCACATGTGTGCTTTTCGGTGACGGCGCGGGTGCGGTAATCCTCGATGCCACTGAGGGAGACAGGGGAGTCCTCTCGGTGAAAATACACTCGGACGGCAGCATGTGGGACCTTCTCCACGCTCCGGGCGGGGGATCGAGAACTCCTGCCTCAAAGGAAACAGTCAGGAAAAGGATGCATTTTATAAAAATGAAGGGGAACGAGACATTCAAGGTTGCAGTGAGAACCCTGGAGAGTCTTGTGATAGAGACGCTGAAGGAAAACAAACTGAAATCCTCTGATCTCTCCTTCCTGATACCCCACCAGGCAAACCTCAGGATCATCCAGGCAACTGCGAAGAGACTCAATCTTCCCATGGAGAAGGTGATAATAAACCTGGACCGGTTCGGCAATACATCGGCGGCATCCATTCCTATAGCCCTTGACGAGACAGTGAGGGCCGGGAGGGTGAGAAACGGGGATTATATTCTCCTCGAGGCTTTTGGCGGCGGCCTCACTTGGGCATCGGCACTGATTAAATGGTAAATGATTAAAAAGAAGCTACTCTGTCCCTGAACTCCCGGTTAAGTTTCTTCGCCTCATTTTAAGAGCGCCCATCAGAAGCACAATCCGAACACGTAAGAGTCTTGCCAGCCATTTTGAACACCCCAGAAAGGTGACGAGTGTCCGGAATGCCCCGAATTGTTGTTCGGGATTGCCGTAATCGCGGGGAAGGGTGCCTTATCCCATGCTATTTTTCTGATTGTAATTTGTTTAACAATTGCTTATGTTATTAACAAGAGTCTAATTATAACTTGACACCATGGACGATCTCGTACTACAGATCAGGCAGGACGGTACGTTACTAGAGTTCAGGGGGCAATTGACCCATACCCTCTTATCATCTGCCGAGGTTCTGGGGCAGAACGTATGCGATATCATGCCGTCGGACATCGCCCAACAAATTATGCGTTCCGTTGAGAGGGTGCTCCAGACCGGGGACCTCCACAGTTTTCAGTATCAGCTTCCCACAAAGAACAAGAACCACTATGAGGTAAAGTTTATTGTCTGTGGAGAGGACAGGGTATTCGCACTCATAAGCAACATCACTCAATACAAGCGCGCAGCGGAGAACGCCAAGTATCTTGCATACCACGACACGTTGACCGGTCTGCCAAACCGTTATCTCTTTAATGACCGTTTGAAACAGGCAATCGCGCACGCGGAACGTGAAAAACAGCTGATGGCGATACTGTTTCTTGATATCGATAATTTTAAGCATACGAATGATACCATCGGGCACAAGGCGGGAGACGTGCTCCTGCAAAGTGTTGCCGAACGGTTGACGCGATGCCTGCGGAGCGCGGACAGCGTTTCCCGCCTGTCACCGGGAGAATCGGAAACTCTGGTGGCCCGTCTTGGTGGTGATGAATTTACCATGCTGCTTTCCGATATCAGCAATATCCAGGATCCCGCAAAAGTGGCTCAGCGCATCCTCAGTATGGTGGCAGAGCCTTTTATCATTGGCTCCCACGAAGTATTCATCACCGCGAGTCTGGGCATTGCCGTATATCCATTCGATGGCAAAGACCTTGACACCCTGCTCGTGAATGCGGACGTAGCGATGTACCAGGCCAAGGACCAGGGGAGGAACAACTATCAGTATTATTCCGAGTCCATGAACAGGTTTACCTTTGAAAGGTTTTCTATTGAGCACAAATTACGGAGGGCGCTGGATCACAATGAGTTTATGCTGTTTTATCAGCCGCAAATAGATATACGCACCGGCAAAATGATCGGAGTGGAGGCGCTGATACGCTGGTTGCAGCCGGACCTGGTATTGATTAAGCCGAATGAGTTTATCCCCCTTGCCGAGGAAACCGGACTCATTATCCCCATCGGCGAATGGGTGCTCCGCACCGCCTGCGCGCAAAATAAAGCCTGGCAAAAGGCCGGCCTTAATTCAATACGTATGACAGTAAATGTGTCCGGCGTCCAGTTTAAGCAGCAAAACTTTGTGGAAATGGTATCCCAGGTATTGAACGATACCGGATTAGCTCAGGAGTGTCTGCAGCTGGAGCTTACCGAGAGCACGATAATGAAGGACTCTGAAAATACCATCAGGAAATTACATGCACTGCAGGCAATGGGCATCCAGGTTGCCATTGATGATTTCGGCACCGGATATTCCTCTCTGAACTACCTGAAGCGCTTTCCCCTCTCCACCCTGAAAATCGACTATTCCTTTGTGAGAGACCTTATCAGCAGCTCTGTCGACCAGTCCATCGTGAATGCGATTGTGAGTCTGGCACACAACTTTAACCTAAAGGTGATTGCAGAAGGCGTGGAGACAAAAAAACAGTTGACTTTCCTGCATGAGGCGCGCTGCGGAGGGGTGCAGGGTTACCTCATCTGTCCACCCGTAAACGCCGTTTCCCTCAGACAGTTCATGATGAAGGAGAGCTATCGGGGCATTCTGAACAGCTGCGGAATACAATACGGATGACCAGGTGGTGGCTCAAGTTCCTTATGGCTGTGGAGTGCATTTACCTGGTGACTTTCCTGTGTTGTCATCATCGATGCCTATGGCGCCTGCCTCTGGACTTGGATCTGGTGTATTCCACCCTGTAGGATTTCAAGTCATCCTCATAGTCATATTCATCCACACAGATATTCCTTAAGAGGGTATCGATATCATGATGATTCAGCCGGAAAAAGATGACCTTAGACCGTAAACGGAACATGCTGTAATACTTATTGAGTCTCACAAGGTAGAGGGTCTTCTCTTCAGTATCATACGAAATATGCCCCTCGTGTCCGGTCCCCAGATAGATATACTGGGGATATTTGTTTTCGTGGTATACAAGACTCCTTTCCTCCCCCTTCAGCACCACGTTATCCTTATTCTCCAGTCTCAGTTCAGGATACAATTTCTCATTTGTCTCTATAATACTGTCCCAAAACTCTTTGACTTTTTTTACTATGATCTTTTTGATTGTCCCTTCTGTCTTTGATTCAATATACTGCTCGATTCTCTTTTCTCTTTCTTTTTCCTGCCAGGACATTACGGTTGTATCCTTTCGTGCTTCCTGCAATCGGATTTCGGTTTAAATGTACAATCTTCTCTCATCTTTTTTCAAGGGTTAAGCGAGGGGAATTGATTCTTGAGTGTTTCTGCATGAGGAAGAATGATGAAAAGTCCTGCTGCTTTCAAAAATGGGTGATATGTATTATCATAGCTGAACTAAAATCGTCCGGATGACGAATGCAACGTGCAGATTTGAATAGCTGAACATGGAAAGGCTTTTTTTTAGAAAAACCCTGGCCGAGTTGACTACCGAGGTTTTTGAGGAAAAAAACGGACTTAAGAGGTCCCTCGGTCCTGTGAGCCTTATGCTCCTGGGAATTGGAGTGATCATAGGCGCAGGCATATTTGTCCTGACCGGTCATGCAGCCGCGCAGATAGCAGGACCCGCCATCGTTCTTTCATTCATCATTGCAGCGGTAGCCTGTGGCTTCGCAGGGCTCTGCTATGCGGAGTTTGCCTCCATGATCCCTGTTGCCGGAAGTGCATACACGTATGCCTATGCGACACTGGGACAGTTCATTGCTTGGATTATCGGCTGGGACCTTATCCTGGAATACACCCTTGGGGCGAGCACCGTAGCCATAGGATGGTCCGGTTATGTGGTGAGTTTCCTTAAAGATGTAGGGATTGTTATCCCTGAGTTTCTTTCATCCCCCCCCGTAAATTATGACCATGAACTGCACCGATGGATATCCACGGGCGCTCTCTTTAATCTGCCGGCCGTGGTTGTGGTTGCCCTGGTCACCGTAATTATAACCATAGGGATAAGGGAATCGGCATTCCTGAATGCAGTAATAGTTTTTGTTAAAGTGGCCATCATCCTGGTATTCATCGCACTGGGAGTTTTTTTTATAAGGCCTGAACTGTGGCACCCTTTTGTTCCGCCCAATAAGGGCCAATTCGGAACCTTCGGGTTGAGCGGCGTGATGAGGGGGGCAGGAGTAATTTTTTTCGCCTATATAGGTTTTGACGCGGTATCGACCCTGGCCCAGGAGGCAAGAAATCCACAAAAGGATATGCCTGTTGGCATTCTTGGCAGTCTTATCGTCTGCACAGTATTGTATGTGACAGTTTCGTTGGTATTGACTGGTGTGGTACCTTACACTGAGTTGAATGGTCCGGCCCCCTTTGCGGTAGCCCTGGACGCTATGAATCTTCATATCTTCTCTCCCCTTCTCAAGGTGGGCGCCATTGCCGGACTCACCTCTGTGATTCTGGTACTGCTCCTTGGACAGACGAGGATATTTTTCTCCATGGGAAGGGACGGTCTTCTCCCCGCTCTTGTATCAAAGGTCCACCCGCGTTTCCGGACCCCCTATATCGTCACCCTCATCACCGGCTCTGTCACCGCGTGCATGGCGGCCCTGCTTCCCATAGGAATCGTGGGTGAGCTTGTGAGCATCGGCACTCTCCTCGCATTCGTAATCGTATGCACAGGGGTACTGGTTTTGAGATACACTCAGCCCGGGGCAAGGAGGGTCTTCAAAGCGCCGGGAGGTTCGGCGACTCCTGTTCTGGGGGTCCTTACCTGTCTCTATCTAATGCTGGGGCTTCCCAGGGATACCTGGATGCGTCTTCTGGTATGGCTTGTGATAGGCCTGGTGATATATTTCGGATACGGGATGAAGAGGGCGGGAAAAGACAAATCCCCGGCTGTGTAAAGATTCCCCCGGCCATTCATCTCTCACCTGCTGTGAGCGCGCTGAAGTTTTCCCCCGAGTGACAGCAACTTTAGCACCAACAAATGAATGGGAGAACGAAGAGAACCCCCACCATCTCGGCGGGGGTTCTCTTTACAATTCACGAGTGAGAATTTAGAGCTTGTAGTTGAGCTGCCATCTGAAGAATATGGCGTCGTCCTTTGAAGCGTAGAAATTTTCGGGTACAAAATATTCAAACTGCAGGTATCCATCCAACTTTTTAGAGAATTGGTAGCTCAAGAGTGCGGTGGGGAGATGTCCCCTTGAGTGGCCGCTGTTGGAAAACATGGCAGAGGGAAGACCTGCAGTGCTCTGGGGTGCCCAGAGATACTGGTAGGCAAGGGCAAGGCTGG
>DATKOU010000077.1:0-20622 GCA_035524455.1 Thermodesulfovibrionales bacterium
ATGGCGTAAGCCGTAGAAAATAAAAATCCTCCCCTATGTTCCTGGAATGAAATGTTCGGCCACTTGGGATGTTTCGCGATAAAGGTTTCTTCAGCTTTTGTTATTTCATAGCCCAGGAATTCCAAGCGGGCCTTAACCTGGTCAGCAATGGTTGCGTCCATTCTGAATCCTCCCTATTTATGTGCTCCTTGGCCTGAAAAATTACTCCCCCTATATCACCTCCCGCTTGTTTTTGCCACCCTCCTGCCAGTTATAATCTCATATCGCCACTGCAATTGGGGGAGTAAGATGAAAAACTTTATAATGCGCAACTCTGAGATCGAGAAGGCAATAAGACAATACATGAAGAGGTCTCCTGCTTACAACCATATAGAAGGAAGGGCCATAGCAAAAGCCAAGATAGAGATTATGACCGATATCACCGGTCACAGCACTCACAGATCGAAGAGTTTTTATGCTGCAATTACCATCGATGATGAAGACATGGGCGAAGAAGACGATGAATGGAAGTAACACACACCCTTGAGGCTCGCTCCCTTGCGGTGTATGGCGTCGATTCGTATCGGGTAATCGTTTTTTCGCTAAGGCACTAATAAGGGAAGGTAGCCGCCCTATTCATCACAGCACTCTTCAGGTCTGGGGCCGTCACAAGAAAATAAAAGCCATTTGCAATCCGGATGGCTGTCTGGTGTCTTACAGTATATCCTCTGATCCCAGGGACACGACCAACACCTGCATGTATTAGCCTCAGAAGGCTTTGGTCCCATTGCGACGAGATCGCTACCAATTCCCTTACGATGATCACTGACCTGGGGATAGGTCAACATATTATCGGGACTGTTATCCTCACAATAGAGGGTAAATGATACCAATAATGTAATAAATAGGAAAAACGAGACCACTATTCTCATCGTATGTCCTTCATGCTGCTATTTTATCTCATAAATACGATTTAGGGAATAGTTGTCTTACAGAGGGCGTATCAGGAGGATTCACTTCTCGTATTAATGCCCCTGGATCACGTGCGCTCCTGCAAAGGGAGTGCAAAGCGCTAAAGGAAGTCCCGGTTTTCGTTGTTGACACGCATTTGCCCGTCATGTGTAAAATAATTAACCTCTAAGGAGTGTATGCGAATCGTCTTTTCACGGATTTGGATCCTTCGGGGTCAGGGTAAACAATGATGAACTGCTCACGGAGCTCTGTGGAGAAAAAAGAAGAAGACATCCATTTCATGAGGCTGGCCCTTGAAGAGGCCGGCTTCGCGTTTTCTGAAGGGGAAGTCCCTGTGGGTGCCCTTGTGGTGATAAATGGCGCTGTTATGGCAAAGTCCCATAACCTGAGGGAGAGGCTGAATGACCCTGTTGCCCATGCCGAGATCATGGCGCTGCGCGAAGCTGCGCATCTTACGAACAACTGGCGCCTGACCGATGCCACGCTGTATGTGACCAAGGAGCCGTGTATCATGTGTGCAGGCGCCATGGTGAATGCAAGGCTGGGAAGACTGGTCTATGGCTGCAATGACTCTAAAGGGGGTGGGGTAAACAGCCTCTATACACTTCTCACTGACAAGAGACTGAACCATCAGGTGGAGGTGGTATCCGGAGTTCTCGAAGAGGAGTGTGTCTTACTCCTAAAAAGATTCTTTGAGGAGCGGAGATAGACGCGTTGTTCGTGGTCAGCTATGCAGCTATATGAAAAAATCATCTTCAACAGTTTTAGCCCACTTGATTCATAAGTTGCTTCATAGTAAGAGGCTCGCCCGCTCCGAGGCAAGATACAATAGCCCTCTATGCCTCTCTCTCCATTAAGTTCACCTAATTGCGGTTTGTGCTTTGCTGAACTGACGCGGCCTCATATCCGGCCACACCAATAACTCCAGGTATTTTGCCTCAGAACTGGAAAACCTTTTTAGTCGCACTCTTACGAATAATCCCGGTCAGGTGTGACACACATATTTGAAGCCATACTGAGGGTTTATCATGCGGATTTTTTTTGAATCTTTCTATTCCTAAATTGGATTGATTTGTTTTAAACTAAAACTCACCGCTGTGCACTATTCGTTGTTCATTGTGGAGAGGTGGCTGAGTGGTTGAAGGCGGCGGTCTCGAAAATCGTTGTGGGGGCAACCCCACCGGGGGTTCGAATCCCCCCCTCTCCGCCAGTGCATACCCGGATCCTGTTCATTTTTTCTTTCTGGTGCTCCCTAGCTCTTTTTTGCAAAACTTGGTTATTTAAGGTACAATCCAACCTATGAAAAGTTTTGATGAAGTAGTTGGTTTCCATGGTCACAGCTGTCCCGGACTCGCCCTTGGATACCGGGTTGCAAGGACAGCGTTACGGGAAATGAAGAGGAAAACCATCTCTGAAGACGAGGAACTGGTGGCAATCGTGGAGAATAACTCATGTGCGGTGGATGCCATACAGGTTATTACCGGATGCACCTTTGGGAAGGGAAATCTTGTCTTCAAAGACTATGGCAAGCAGGCATATACATTCCTCATGAGACCCTCTGGCGAAGCCATAAGGATCTCCATTGATTTCACAGCGCCTCAGGAGACAGAAGAAGAAAAGGAAATGTGGAAGAGATATTCCCGGGGGGATAGTTCTCCGGAAGTCCTCAAGGCCGTGCAGAACCGAAAGGCGAAGAAGACAAAGGCTATTTTGGATGCATCCGAGGGCGAGTTGTTAAAGGTTTCAAGGGTGAGCGTCCCCCTCCCGCCTGAGGCGAAAATATATCAGAGCATCTCCTGCACAGTGTGCGGTGAGAAGGTTGCTGAACCGAAGGCAAGACTGAAAGACGGAAAGATCGCCTGTATCCCGTGTTCTGAAAAGGAGTAATCAATGAAAAAGCTCATCGAGAAGGCGAACATCCTTATCGAGTCATTGCCGTTTATCCGGAGCTTTTATGGAAAGACCTTTGTAATAAAGTACGGAGGCGCTGCGCAGACCGATGATGAGTTGAAGGACTCGTTCGCCCGGGATGTGGCCCTTCTGAACTTCATCGGCATCAGGCCGGTAATCGTTCACGGGGGCGGACCAAGAATCAGCGAGACCATGAAGAAGATGGGAAAGGAACCCACCTTTGTGCAGGGCCAGAGGGTCACTGACAGGGAGACCATGGATATCGTCGAGATGGTGCTGGGAGGTCTCATTAACAAAGAGATTGTTGCCCTCATAAACAGCCACGGCGGAAAGGCGGTGGGGCTGAGTGGAAAGGACGGCGGGCTCATTAAGGCGAAGAAGAAGCTTTTGAGGAAGTCTGTCCAAAGCGGGGAAGAAGAGGCAATCGACATCGGGCTCGTGGGTGAGGTGGAGACGGTTGACCCTTCAATCCTGAACTCCCTCGAAAAGGACGGGTTCATCCCCGTGATTTCACCCATCGGTGCTGGCAGCGGCGGAGAAACATTCAACATCAATGCGGACTATGTGGCCTGCTCCCTTGCCTCTGCATTAAGCGCTGATAAATTAATACTCCTTACTGACGTGCAGGGGATCATTGATAAAAAAGGCACAGTGATTACTACGCTGCGCAAGAAGGATGTGAAGAGGCTCATGGATGAAGGAACTGTTTCAGGCGGAATGATTCCCAAGGTTCAGGCATGCACCCAGGCCCTTGACCACGGCGTGCAGAAGACCCATATTGTAGACGGGAGGGTTGCGCACTGTCTCCTCCTGGAGATATTCACGAAAGAAGGGATAGGAACAGAGATTGTGGGATAATACCCCTATCTGAAATATGCTCAATGGGAGAGGAGAGAACGCTGATGAGATACGCAATCCACTATGTGTGTTTTTTAGTCATCATCCTGATGGTCGGCTGTGCGAAACCTTCACCACAGGTAGTGGAACTCAAGAAATATCCCATTGATAGTCTTGATGGCATCATCACCCAATCAGGGGCAGAACTTGATAAGGATAACTCCAGCGACGGAAAGGGCTCCTTAAGGATTCAGGCCACAGCACCCACAACTGTAAGATTATTTGAAGTCAACGACATTGACATAGAGAACGCACGGTTAACCTACCAGGCAAGGGTTCGTACAAAGGACGTGCAGGGTCAGGTGTATCTTGAGATGTGGTGCCGCTTCCCCGGCAAGGGAGAATTTTTCTCGCGCGGTCTCCAGAATGCGGCCACAGGGACGGCGAACTGGATGACCATGGAGACACCTTTCTTCCTGAAAAAAGGTGAGAAACCCGACCTGGTGAAGCTCAACCTCGTGATCAACGGGTCAGGAACGGTCTGGATCGATGACATTCGCCTCATAAAAGGACCTCTGCAATAAAAGAGAAAGAGTTTTTATCCAGGGCAGTGATGCCCATGCTTTTTGTATGCATGAGGATAATCCCGTAACCAGCCCATTCTCATATGCCGAAACGTAAGCTTTTAAGGCGATTGGTAGTATTGTGCGTTCTCCTGGTTATGTGTATCCCTCTCTTCTGTTTCTTTTTCATGCCCGATATCCAGAAACTCAAGAGGGAAAATCCAGGGAAGACCTCATTCATGGAATACAGGGAGAGAGAATGGAAGAAGAAGGAGGGAAAATATAACATCTATCAGGAGTGGGTTCCCATCTCAAGGATATCGCCCTATCTTATGAAGGCTGTCCTCATTGCAGAGGATGATAAATTCTGGAAGCACGAAGGCTTTGATTATGAGGCGATACAGAAGGCTATAGAGAAGGACATAAAGGCCAAGAAGTTCAAGCTGGGAGGAAGTACCATAAGTCAGCAGCTTGCAAAGAATCTCTACCTCTCTCCTGCAAAGAACCCTTTAAGGAAAATTGCTGAAGCGGCCATTACGTGGAGGATGGAGAAGGCACTTTCCAAAAGAAGGATACTGGAGCTCTATCTTAATGTGGTGGAGTGGGGAGAGGGGATCTTTGGGGCCGAGGCTGCCTCACGACGCTATTTCGGAAAATCTTCGTCTGAGCTCTCGCCTGAGGAGGCGGCCAGACTCGCGGCAGTGCTTCCCAATCCGAGAAGGTATAACCCCGTCGGAGATCAGCGTTATGTGGTGAACCGCTCCAGCCTTATCTACAGCATTATGGTGAGAAGGGGGATTGTCATTCCTGAATATGGTGAAGTCGCTGGGGGCAGCATTTCTTCTCCAGGCAATGACAGTAATGATGTGCCCAGCGAAAGGCTTAAGCCGGCGGACTAAAGGGTTCTCTGGTGCAGGAAGATTTGCATAGAGCCCACGTTTTTTGTCCCGAGGCCTCTGCGTGCTTTTATTCAATGGTGTCCACGAATATCGTGGCTGCATCCTGGTAAGGCGTCCGCTCTTTTACGTGGTGATTCATCTCCCTCGGGTACCCAGATAATCACCCAGCATACCACGCGTGTGCTCATCATCGTGACAATAGACACAGAGGTTTTCCCAGTTGGAACCGTCGGGAGGATTATTTCTGTGGTTGCCGTCTTTGTGATGAACGGTCAGGAGATGGCGGTCCTTGTATTCGAACTCCCTTCCGCATTTGGCACAGATGAGGCCGTGCAGTTTAAGAGACTGCTCCCTATAATCGCTTGACGCACTTCCAGAAAGCTTCAATTCTCTCACAATTTCTTCCACACTCTTGCCGCTCTCTTTTTTCTGAGGCGTTTTCTTTTTGGAAAATCTCTGCCGATTGTGTCCCATATGGCCTTTCCGGATATCCTATGGATCCTTATTATTCATCCAAAACCTCACGCACCTTTTGCAGGAGTTGCTTTGGTGAAACCGGCTTTGGAATGAAATGCAATCCCTTGTCAAGGAACTCCCTTGTCTGCATCGTATTCGCAGTGTAGCCACTTGTAAAGAGTACTCTAATTCCGGGTGCGGTCTTCTTGATCTCCTCATACACCTCTTTGCCATTCTTCTTGGGCATTACCACATCAAGGATGACAAGCTGTATCCTCTCCTTGTGTTCCGTTACCTTACTCACGGCATCCTCTCCGTCCACCGCTTCTATCACCGTATACCCGGACTCCTCAAGCACCTTTCTCGTGAGATTCCTCACCCCTGAATCATCCTCTGCGAGGAGTATGGTTTCAATGCCGCTCAAGAAAGGGATGGACTCCTGAACGTGCGCCGTTTTGATCTCTGACCTTGTTTGTGGCAGATAAAGCTTAAATGTGGTTCCCTTTCCCGGTTCGCTGTATACATTGATATATCCGTCATGCTGCTTCATTATACCGTAGGCAATGGAAAGCCCCAGCCCCGTCCCCTTCCCTATCTCCTTTGTGGTAAAAAAAGGCTCGAATATCCTCACCCGTGTCTCTTCAGCCATTCCTGTGCCTGTATCACTCACCGTAATCACCGCATACCTGCCCGGTTTCCCGTACCCGTGCGTCATTGCGTATCCCTCATCAAGCTCAGTACTCACCGTCTCAATGGTGAGGGTCCCCCCATCGGGCATGGAGTCTCTCGCATTCGTGGCAAGGTTCATCAGGACCTGTTCCATTTGTCCTGTGTCCACCGTGACCATAAGCGCTTCATCAGCGGGTATTGTCCTTAATGCGATATTTTCTCCCATAATTCTTATGAGGAGATGCTCCATCTTCCTGATAATCTCGCGCAGATCCACCAGCTTGGGATTGATGATCTGCTTTCTGCTAAAGGCGAGGAGGCGCTGGGTGAGCTGAGCGCCCCGTTCCGCTGAGGTGAGGATATGCTCTACGTTCATCCTCAACGGGTTATTCTCAGCAAGCTTCATCTGCAGGATGCTCGCATACCCTATGATCGCGGTAAGGATATTGTTGAAGTCATGGGCAATGCCACCCGCAAATGTTCCCACCGCCTCCATCTTCTGCGCCTGTCTTAGCTGTTCCTCAAGCTTCCTCCGCTCGGTGATATCCCGGGTGATGGCAAGCATCGCAATGATTTCGTTTCTGTCATTGCGGAGGGGAACTGCACGCGAATCGAGCCAGAGGTTTCTCCCCTTAAGAGTGGTCATCTGAAACACCATATCCCCTGTTTTTCCCTGGAACACATCGTCTGTGAGCTTCTTAAATGCTTTGAGATATTTCGGAGATATAAGTGGAAAGATCGGCTGCTCTTTGACCTGCTCGAAGGTATCTGCTTCAATCATATTCAACCCTGAACGGTTCATCATCAGCAGATGGCCATCCCTTCCAATGAGCTTTACACATTCCGGTTCAGTCTCTATGATGGTTTCCAGAAATCTTCTGCTCACCTTCAGCTCTTCATCTGCCCTGCGGTGCTCGGTGATATTGCGGGAAATACCCAGGACAGCGTATACACTGCCTTCCTGATTTCTGATAGGAGTCAATGAAGTACTGAGCCATATTTCACGACCCGAAAATAACGCCTTGCTTTCCACGTAACGAGGATGGCCTGAGGTAAACACTTCCTGGAGGTTGTATTTCTGTTGTTCCGAAAGATCGGGGGAGAAGATTTCCTTCCGCGGTTTTCCCGTTATGTTCTCAGGCAATTGGCCAAGGAGCATTGCGCCAAAACGGTTAATGTATTGGATACGGTCATCGCGATCGATGATGAAGATGATATCCTGTGCAGCTTCTGCCAGCGCCCTGTAACGCTCTTCGCTTTCGCGCAATGCCGTCTCAGACTGTTTGCGTTTGGTGATGTCCCGCCAGATCGTATGAAAGACATTGCGTCCGGAGAGCACTATTGTTTGGGTAATAACCTGAACATCCCTGATTTCTCCATTCTTGGCCATATGCCTAACCTCGAACTGGGCCTTTCCTCTATCGATCACATCCCGAATTCTGGCGCGTATTTCTTCGGGAGTTTCGAATGGGTCGATGTCAGAGATACGAAGGCCTGCAAATTCTTCTCTTGAGTATCCCAGTTCCCGGTGGGCTGCCTCATTGAACTCGAGTATCCTTCCATCAGTATCCAGAATCAGAATACCGTCGGGGGATTGTTCAAACAAGGTATGATGCCGGAGTTCGGCTTCGCCGGGGTTGCCTGCAGTCTTTAAATCTTTATGAGATATGCGTTGCCTTTGCGCCATGTGTCAACCGCTCATCATAGTCCCTGAATATGTTTTGTCGTAATTGTCATAGAGTTAGTATTTTAGTATAGATCGCTTGAAAATGTCTGCGCATAAGGTTGTGTTCCGTAGAGTTTGCAGTATGACGGATTGTCGAACGTGCAGACATGAAAAAGTAATAGTGAGTGAATAATGTGAAGACCTTTAGTGCCATATTTCTCTTAGCAGAGAAACTGTGCTGCGCAATCTTCAAAATTTCTTCATCTTTTCCTGATACGCTACCTGAATATAAAAATGTTTCAGAATATTTTGCCGTGAATCATATCATAGTTTTCAAGGAGGAGATGTATGAAATCTGCAAAATCATTCGTTCTTGCACTGAGCCTCACCTTCCTCGGACTTATATCCTGCCCCGGTCTGTCATCAATACCTGGCATTCAGTCCCTGGCATATGCGGAAGAACCAAAGATTTCAAAGGAGGCCGTTGATATACTTTCAAAAACAAGCCAGGCAATGGCAGAGATCGCTGCTGCGGTGAAGCCTGCGGTAGTCAATATTTCATCTACGAGAACGATAAAAACCCAGGGTGCTCAGTCCCCTTTTTTCAGCGATCCTTTTTTCAGAAGATTCTTCGGCGATGAGTTTGGAAACGCAAACAGGCCGAGTGAGCGTAAACAGGCAAGCCTTGGGTCAGGGGTGATCGTGGACAGGGATGGGTATGTCCTCACCAACAACCATGTCATCAAGGATGCTGACGAAATAAGAGTGAGGTTGTCTGACAAACGTGAATTTAAAGGCAAAGTGATGGGTGCTGATCCCAAGACGGACCTTGCGGTGGTCAAGATAGACTCAGACCATTTACCCACAATTAGGTGGGGTGATTCTGACAGGCTGAAGGCGGGGGAGATGGTGATCGCCATAGGAAATCCCTTTGGATTGAGCCAAACCGTCACTTCGGGGATCGTGAGTGCCACAGGAAGGGCAAATGTGGGTATTGCAGACTATGAGGACTTCATTCAGACCGATGCGCCCATCAATCCGGGGAACTCCGGCGGCGCGTTGGTGAATGTAAGGGGTGAGCTTGTGGGGATCAACACCGCCATATTCAGCACCTCGGGCGGATACCAGGGGATCGGCTTTGCCATACCGACCAGTATGGCAAAGGTCGTTATGGACAGCCTGGTAAACAAGGGGAAGGTGATCAGGGGATGGCTTGGTGTTTCCGTGCAGCCGGTGACTCCTGACCTGGCACAACAATTCGGTCTCAAGGAGGAAAAGGGAGTCCTTGTGGGGGACGTTACGGAAAACAGCCCGGCCGAAAAGTCGGGACTGCAGAGGGGTGATGTGATCGTTGAATATGAGGGAAAAGAGGTGAATGACCCCTCAAGCCTCAGGAATTTAGTGGCAAGCACTACGCCGGATAAAGAGATCGTGATGAAGCTCCTGCGTGATGGTAAGCCTAAGACACTTAAAGTCATTATCGCTGAACTGCCTGCTGAAAAACAACAGCTGTCAGGGGAATTCGATACTCCTCTCAAAGGAGTTCATGTTCAGGACATCACTCCCGACGTAAGGAGGAATCTTGCCATCCCCAAGAGGGTCACCGGGGTAGTAATTACCGCTATTGAGGAGGGCAGCGGTGCCGGGCCATTTCTGGAGAAACAGGACGTGATAATGGAAGTGAACAGAAAAAAGATTCTCAATGCGAAGGAGTATGAGTCAGCAGTTTCAAGAATCAAATCTTCCCAGAATATACTTGTGTTGGTCTACAGGAAAGGCGCAACAATTTATGTAACACTGCCGGCATCATAAGCTACGGAACAGGTCTCCCCCAGGGTGCGGCAGGCCCCTCCCTAGAAACCTGCCTCACCCACCCTGAAACGCCATCTGCCACTCTAGCCTTATTAATGAACAACCATGCAGGAGATCACAGGCTTGCGCTCTATTTCATTCTCAGAGAAAAAATCTGCTATAATGGTCTTAGGTTTTTGGTTGGTATGGGTCGCGTTATGAATGAGAATAGAGGTCACAAAAGAATTATAGAAAGACTATTCTTCGTCCCCGTCATTTTTGTAATCCTCCTCGTCGCCCTATGTTTTCTGATTGAACCCCTGCTGTGGGAGGGAGTGCTGGCCAAGGTGCTTCCAGATTCGTCCCGGGAGCTGAGGGAAGAGCAGCTGGAGCCTATTGCTAAGGTTGTGGAGAAAGCGATTCAGGAGGGCCAGATCCCCGGCGCGGTAGTTCTGGTGGGAAATCATGAACAGGTTCTTTACCGCAAAGCGTTCGGTTATCGTTCCCTGGTGCCGGAGAAGCAGAGCATGACAGAGGATACCATTTTTGACGTTGCTTCCCTCACCAAGGTGGTTGCCACCACCACGGCGGTGATGCAGCTGGTGGAAAAGGGCAAACTGAGACTGGAAGATCCTGTTGCCGGCTACTGGCCTGCCTTTAAAGCGAACGGAAAGAGATACATTACTGTGCGGCAACTCCTTACGCATACTTCCGGCCTGCGGCCTGACCTGAGTCTCAAGCGCGGGTGGTATGGAAATGGCGCTGCCCTCAAAAAGATTATTGCTGAGAGACCCGTTGCCTCTCCCGGGAAGCGTGTCATTTACAGTGACATAAATTTTGAAGTGCTTGGTGAGCTCGTCCGCCGGGTCTCGGGCAAGCCTTTGGATATCTATTGCAACGAGCATATCTTTAAGCCTCTGGGGATGAAGGATACGGTATTTACCCCCCCGCCGGCACTGCGCGACCGCATTGCACCCACAGAATATCTCCATGAACCTTCAGGGAAGATACTCTGTGGAGAGGTCCATGATCCCACCGCATACCGGATGGGTGGTGTGGCGGGACACGCAGGACTGTTTTCGACTGCAGACGACCTTTCGCTATTTGCCCGGATGCTCCTCGATGGAGGCAGTTATAGGGGAGTACGTATCCTGAACCCGCGTACGGTCGAGAAGATGACTACTCCCCAGACACCTCTTCACAAGGGCCCGCTGAGGGGACTGGGCTGGGAAATCAATTCTCCCGCACCTCACAAGCGTACCCTTTTCCCCCGGGGCAGTTACGGCCATACCGGTTACACCGGTACATCGCTCTGGATCGATCCCGATTCAAGAACTTACGTAATCATTCTGACGAACCGGGTTCATCCTGATGGCAAAGGTGATGCCTGTCCCCTGCGAACGGACATATCGATGCTTGTGGAAGGAGCGCTGGGGAAGGATTCCATTGAGCAGGCGCTTGCTGCCAAGAGCGTGCGAAGGGGCGAGCGCCTGCCCGTGAAACAGAATGGGAAAGTGCAGACCGGAATAGACGTGTTGAAGGCTGAAAAGTTCGCTTCTCTTGCAGGACTGCGCATAGGGCTCATCACCAACCATTCCGGGCTTGATTCTACAGGGCATCGCACTCTTGACCTGTTGTATCATGCACAGGGAATGAAACTGGTCGCGGTCTTCAGCCCTGAACACGGTCTCTCAGGAAAGATGGATGAAAAAATTGCTTCAATCACCGAGAGCACAACGGGTCTCCCTGTATACAGCCTTTATGGTAGCGTTCTCCGCCCTACAGAGAGGATGCTGGATGGTCTGGACGCATTGGTCTTCGATATCCAGGATGCAGGAGTACGGTTTTATACCTATATCACCACCATGGGCTTTGCCATGGAGGCAGCAGCCAGGAAGGGAATCTCTTTTTATGTCCTGGACCGGCCGAATCCCCTCACCGGATCAATAGTCCATGGTCCGGTCATGGATCAGGACTTGAAATCCTTTGTGGGATATTTTCCCCTTCCCACCAGATACGGCATGACTGTGGGGGAGCTTGCGAAGATGTTCAATGAAGAGAACAGGATTGGTGTCAACCTGCATGTGATCAGGATGAGCGGGTATGAACGGAATTTCTGGTATGATGAAACCGGACTCCAGTGGGTGAACCCCTCGCCAAACCTCCGGAGCCTTACGCAGGCCATTCTTTATCCGGGAGTGGCCACAGTGGAGGGTTCAAATGTGAGCGTGGGAAGGGGGACCGAGACGCCGTTTGAAATCTTCGGCGCTCCCTGGATCAATGCAGGAGAACTGGCCGGATATTTGAACAAACGTAAAATCCTCGGCGTATCCTTCAGCCCTGAGCACTTCACTCCTGCGAGCAGTGTGTATAAAAATAAACTGTGCCACGGTGTCCGCATTAGTTTAAATGATCGCCAGTCTTTCGATCCCGCTGCCCTGGGTATCGAAATCACTGCAGCGCTCCACCGTCTTTACAAAAAGGAATTTCAGATCGACAAGACCTTTGGCCTCATCGGGTCACGCAGGGTGCTGCAGGAGATCAAGGAAGGACAGGACCCCCGTGCTATTGTGATGCATTGGCAGGAGTCACTTGAAGACTTCCAAAGGCTGCGGGCGAAATATCTGCTTTATTAGCCTGGTTCGCAAACAGAGAGTCTTTCTTCTTTAATCCCTCCTGGGTATAGACGTTACGGGGGTTCCAGAGCATCCATCCATGGGAACCGATTTTTTCTGCAGCCCTTATCTGCTCGCTGATTGCCTGGCCCTTAAAGTCCCTCCTATCAAAGGCGTAATCCCTGAACGCCTGGAGCCACGGCCTGAAACGGACCGGCGAGATGTGTGTGCGTTCCAAGGCCTTTTTAAGAGACAAATACACAATTTCATGGGGATTTCCCACAGGAACGCGATATCCGGGTATGCCGTACTGGAATCCTGAGGGATAGAGCATTGGAGAGATATAGTCCAGAAGGGGAATAAGGTCTTCCAGCCGCTGCCCTATTTTCGTGTCATTCAAATTCCAGCATACATAGCCGAAAATATCCGCGGAAAGGAACACATTGTAAGGCGTGAGTCTCGTTCTCGCTTCTTTGAGAAAACCGGTGATAGCGCCTATCCTGCTTTCCTCTGTAGTAGGCATCGAAAAAACAACTCCTGATGTGTCGGGAAACCTGACGTAATCGAACTGTATCTCGTCAAATCCGTTTTGCGCGGCCTCCACTGCAATGCTGATATTGTAGTCCCACACTTCTTTTCTGAAAGGATCCATCCATGCGAGGTGCTCCCTGTCATGCCATGTCTCTCCGCTTGCAGTTTTTACTGCCCAATCAGGTCTTGCGATGGCGAGGGGATTGTCTTTGAAGACCACAATCCGCGCTATGGTATAGACCCCTTTCTCTTTCAGGGATTTTATCAGGCCCTTGATGTCTTTCACGATGATGAGTTTCTGACCCCCCACTTCAGAAACCAGTGGTATGGAGCTCCTGTACGTGAGATTTCCCCTGTCTCCCTTTACATCAATGACGAGTGAATTCACCTCTGTCTCTTCCATGAGCTTCAGTGCTGATCCCCGCAGAATTCTGGAACCTACGCCATAAAAGGAAAGATAGAGGGCCTTGGGCGTGAAAGGCGTCAGCCCTATCTGCTGGGGAGAGGTGAGAAAGGGAAGGGTGATGAGGGGAGAAGCGAGTTTTTGCTCAGTCCTCAGATATCCGTACGCCCTTACCGCAACCTTATCCCCTGAGGCCTTCACCCTGAAGATGCCCTGCTCATCGGTGACTACCACCTCATTGTTCATCGTGACAAATGCTCCCTTAATGGGCCTCTTGGTGACGGAATCCACCACCTTACCCGTAGTGAGTCCGACGGAATAGCCCATGGTATCCCCAGACACAAACAGAAAGATCGTTACAAGGAAAGGTATAAGATATGTACCAGTTCTCCACATATAGTTTTCTATTCTATCACTGAAACGCCCATCTTCTCAATATATTATTTTTCTTTGGGGTGAACGTCCCTGGAGTATTGCTTCAAAAGTTCTCCCCTTATCCGCATTGATCATAAGATATCGGGGAAGGGTCATGGGGTTATCCGAGGCAGAGGTGTGGTGGCGCTCAATGGTAAACGCAGCTACATATCCCAACGCCGACGCCTTACCCATAAGTTCCTCATCGTAAAGTCCGAAAGGCCATGCGAGCATGTCCACCTTGACCCCAAGTTCTTTCTCCAACCTCTCCTTTGATTTCCTTAACTGCATCTCAACGGACCTTTCATATTCAGAAGGCGAGAATCTCTTTTTGTCTTTCTTGAAGTTTGGGTGCCAGTACGTATGGGATTGGAAATCGAAGAGGCCAGATTTTTTTAACTCCCTCAGCTGGTCCCAGGTCATGGCGTATGAAGCATTGGATATGGCGGACGGATAGATGAACAGGGTAACCGGAATATGGTATTTCCTTACCAGGGGATACATATCTGTGTAGACAGACTTGTGGCCATCGTCAGCCACAATCACCACCGACCGAGAAGGAGGAGGAGGCCCCTTCATGAGGTAATAATCTACGAGTTGCCTGAGGGGAATGACTGTGTAGCCGTTGTCCCTGAGATAGGTGAGATGGGACTCAAAGACTGCGTTCGTGACGGTCATACCGTCCGTAACCACAGGCCCGAAGCGGTGGTAGAGGAGTATGGGCACCTGCGCCCCGGCAGGGTCTGCTTTCATGCTCTTTATCTCTCCCTCTGCTGCAGTAAGCCATAAAAAAAGAGTAACCAATGCCAAGGCAACCGAAGAACCGCTTCTCAGTGTGCCTGTTCGAAACAAAACGTTTCCCATCCTGCCTCCTCGGTGATTGCTTTATGGCCCATGGCATTCTCCTGCAATGGCGTCTAGAATTATACGTCATCCGGGAGTAAGAAGACAAAGGGTTCCCCTTGGGCCCACAAGAGCACTGCGGATTACGAAGGGTATGCCGGGATCCGTGCGAACTAATTTCATGAAATATTAAAAATAAAAAATGAAATCGCCTTGACAAGGATCCCCGGGGGAGGTAAAATTGTGTGGGGGAATGCAATGGTGAAGTTGAGCAGGGAGCGGCTGAGTAATCAGGTGTATTTAATCCTCAAGGAGATGATTGCAAATTACCGGTTTAAGCCGGGCACCCGCGTCAACATCGAACAGCTGACAAAGGAGCTTGGAACGAGCCGAACCCCTGTATGGGAGGCAGTGCATCGTCTCATTCAGGAAGGTCTTTTGACCAATATTCCCAACCGCGGCGTATTCATGGTCGAACTCACCCCGAGGACCTCCATTGAGCTCTATACCGTGAGAGAGGCGCTGGAGGGACTGGCAGCACGGCTTGCGGTACAGAATATTGACGACAGGCTCCTAAAGAAAATGAAGAAAAATCTGGATGAGCAATCCAGGGTTGTTCAAAAAAGAGACTTGGTGAGCTATTCCCGTCTGGATTTTGGCTTTCACGCCATGGTATACGAGGCATGCGGGAACACAATTCTGCAGGAAATGTTGGAGACCATAAAGAGCAAGATACGTCCCTTTGCCATGCACATTGATCCTGTACTCGTCCAATTATATGATGAGCACCTTGAGATCTTTGAAGCCCTCAAAAAGCGGGACCCGCAGAAAGCGGAACGCGCCTTCCGGGTGCATAACCGCCATATCATAGAGCAAATAAAGGCAAGTTTGGAGAGCAATAAATGGGGCAGTGTCCACGGGAGAAAGGAGAACGTGACGCAAGGTACAAGAGCCAACGGTAATACCCCTAGATATAAAACAGGAAGGCGCTCCAGTGATGCCCTGCTGACCCTATGGGTAGAGGGTAATCGGGAGAAATCTTAACCATTTTAGGAAAGGAGGAAGGTCATGTTGAAAAGGACGAAGACAGTAGCGGGTTTTCTCGGCATGGGGTTAATGATTCTGAGTCTCGTGATTCCGTCGGGAGTGTGTGCCGAAGCGCCGGCCAAGATCAAGGTAGGGCTGATGTTTGGTCTCACCGGCGCAGCGTCACCGATAGGGCCGGTTCAGCTTGAGGGTGCAAAGCTGGCCATCAAGGAGGTGAATGCAGCAGGGGGAGTGAAGATAGGAGGGAAAAAGGTGCCTGTGGAGTTCGTGGTGAAGGATGACGAAACAAAGCCGGACATCGCCATCCGCAGGTTCAGGGAGCTGACGAGCGAAGACAAGGTGGACATTATTGTGGGCCAGACCTTTGCGCCCATATCCGCTGCCATCAACAAAGAGGTGAAAAAGACCCCTATCGGATATTTTCCTGTGAATGTGGTGGCGATCACCATGTTTGAAAAGAACGAAATGGCTGAGACAACCTTTGCGATCCATGGTGCGGCATATTCCATCGGGTATGCAGGGGCCTCGTATGTTGCCGACAAGATGAAACTCAAGAACATTGTCTTTTTTGCCCCTGCCTACGCCTTTGGCCGCGATCAGTGGGCAGGTGCTAAGGCAGCGTTCGAGAAGCGGGGGATTAAGGCGGAATATCTGGAGTCTCCTGTGGGGACGAGCGATTACACCTCCTATCTCCTGAAGATCGCGGAGATGAAGCCGGATATCGTCATGATGGCCCATTGGGGTGTGGATGCCATCAATGTATTGAAACAGACGTACGAAACCGGACTCAAGAAGAAGACGAAGATATGGTTTGACTGGATGACCAATGTGTTCGGAAGCGGGGTTCCGCCCGAGGCACTGGAGGGGGTGTATTCCCTGATGTCCTGGTACTATGACATGAAGGGCTTTGAGGATGCGGCCATTGTGAAGGCAGCAGAGAGCTTCACGAAGAAATTCATGGATGAGTACAAGTATCCTCCGGACCCCTATGCTGCAATGGCGTATATCGGAACAAAGGAGGCCATAAGGGGAATCGAGCTTGCCCAATCCACCAATCCCTCTGCCATTGCGAAGGCCATCATGAGCAATCCAAAGTTTGATTCCATGAAGGGCCCTGGAACATGGAGGGTTGACCATGAACCCCTTTTCAAGTATGGTGCATTTGTGGTGGTGGGAAAAGGGGAGAAGGAGAGAAAGGACAAGAAGTGGGACCTGGTCAAGATAATCGGTGCATACACAGGGGAAGACTATCTCCCTTCCCTCAAGGAACTGGGATATTAACTGAGGACGGAGCATAAAGGGAACCGTCAGTCATGGCAGAAAGTACCCTCATAGAAACGGAAAAGGTAACTAAGCGTTTTGGCAGTCTCACTGCAGTGGACGGGGTGACCTTTTCCCTCCGTGAGGGAGAGGCAGTGGGTATCATCGGGCCCAACGGAGCGGGAAAGACGACCTTCTTTAACCTCCTCACAGGCCTCTTTCCCCCCACTGAGGGAAAGATACGTCTCTCGGGGAACGATATCACCAATGCCCCTCCCTATAAAAGGGTCATGATGGGGATTGTGAGGACCTTTCAGCTCGTTTCGGTCTTCGATTCCCTCAAGGCCATTGATAATCTCGTACTTTCCCATGTGAAGTTCAACCCTGACTACAAGACAGGAACAGGGTTTTTCTTCAGTAATTTTCACCAGGAGGAGATTCTGGGGCCATGCCGGGAAGCCTTAAGACGGATGAGGATATCTCACAAGGCGGAAATCATGACCTCGGAACTCTCCTATGGTGATAAACGCAAACTCGAAATATCCATCGCCCTCTCCCTCCAACCAAAGATACTCCTCCTGGACGAGCCCTTTGCGGGATTGAGCGATGTGGAGATTGTGGAGGTCCTGGATCTCATCACGAAAGTTAAGGAAACACTCACCCTCATCATCATTGAGCACAAGATATCCAGGATCGTTGATCTGGTAGGCCGGCTGAGCGTGATGCATGAAGGAAGGCTGCTTGCCGAAGGAACACCGAAGGAGGTGCTCTGCGACCCTGTGGTGAGGGAGGTATACTGGGGAAAGGAAGAGGGCCTCGTATGCTCGGTGTGAAGAACATCGATGTTGCGTACGGGCATGCAATGGTCCTGCATGACATCTCTCTGAACGTGCAGTCAGGGGAGATCGTATTCATCGCAGGACGGAACGGCGCAGGGAAGACCACCCTTCTGAAATCCATCGCAGGCTTTCTGAAACCAAAGAACGGCTCCATTGTGTTTGACAGTCAGAACATCATGGGTCTGCCCCCTGAAAAGATCGCGCTCTCGGGAATACGGTATGTATTTCAGGATAAGCGGGTATTCACCCAGCTCACGGTGAGGGAGAACCTTGAACTTGCCGCATATCCGGTAAAGGCAAAGCTCTCTTACGCTATCCAGAAAGTGGTGAGCATCTATCCCACCATCGAGAAGTTTCTGGATGCCCCTGCAGGGGGATTGAGCGGCGGCCAGCGACAGATTCTCCTCATCGGCAGGGCGCTTATTGGAAGTCCCCGTCTTTTGCTCATTGACGAACCAACGGAAGGACTGGCAGCCGGCACCATCAATGATGTCCTGAATGTCCTGAACATGATGAGGGGAAATGTCTCCATGCTCATCGTTGAGCAGAATCTGTCTGTGGTGGGGATGCTCGCCAATAGGGTATACGTGATGCAGGAGGGAAAGATCACTAGAGAGGTAGTTGACCGGGAGGAGATCAGGAGCAAGGAGAAGCTGGAAAAATGCCTATAGGACAATCTGTCCTAATAGTTCATCACGTAAAGGAGGAACAATGAAGAAGCAGAAAATTGAAGCATGCAAAACTGCCGTTGTATTGATTGAACCCCAGTATGATTTTCTCAAGCCGGGCGGGTCCATGTACCAGTTCATTGCAGAGCAGCTAAAGGAAAGGAGGGTGATTCCCAACCTGGTGAACCTGGTGAACAAGGCGAGGAAGAAGGTGAAGAAGATCGTCTATATTCCCTTTGAGGCATTTGAGCCGGGGTTCCCGGAGATCGACCGGAAGGGACCTGGGATGTGCGGCCTCCGCGGTCTGGAGATCGACATGCCCACAGGGTGGAAGCTCCATGGAAAGCGGGTGAGCGGTGCCTGGGTAAAGGGTACCCCGGGACCTGAGATCATCCCTGAACTCACCCCCAAAAAAGGAGACCTGGTAATCAGGGGCAAGAAGACCCTGGATGCGTTCTGGTCCACTTCTCTGGATTATACCCTCAGAACGAACCTTGTCGAGACGGTTGCCATTGTCGGGTTCCATACCAACTGGTGTGTGGAGTCCACTGCCAGGTCCGCATACGACAAGGGGTACAGGGTGATCGTGATCGGGGACTGTACTGGCACAGACACCCAGGTGGAGCAGGACTATGCCGAGAAGTACATATTCCCTAAGATCGGAGTCGTCATGAACCATCAGGAGTTCCTGAAGAGCCTGGTATAAGAAACACGGAAGAACCTGCCCTGCTCCGAGAGCAGGGCAGGTAGGACACAACTACAGGACAGCAATTAGGCACGCATGGAAGAAGTACACACTAGAGAGGGCAGGAAGAAGGCAGGCATGGGAACGCTCCTTGAGCTGGCTGCCATCGCAATCGCCTTTGTTCTGCTGTCCGTAGTCATCGGGACTTACCGTGCCCCGGATTTCATCATTTTCTGCATTTATGTCCTGGGCTTTGATCTCCTCTACGGGTTTATGGGGAGGCTCTCCTTCGGCCATATGCTCTATCTCGGCACAGGGGCATACGTGGTCACCCTTTTTGCAGAGCATATTTCCCATAACCCCTTTCTCGCACTTCCTGCAGCGATAATGGCAGGGGCACTCGTAGGGATCATCCTCGGTCCCATTATTGTGAGGGCCACAGGCGCGTGCTTTGCCCTTATCAACCTTGCTTTTAACCAGATCGGTTACTTTCTTGTCCTGGTTGCGTTTTCAAGATATACGGGCGGCGAGGACGGAATGTCCGCAACGTTTTCAAAGGTGGGTTTTTTCAATTTGGGCAGCAAGCCGGTCATGTTCGGGTTTTCTCTTTTCTGTCTCGTCCTCACCTATTATTTCCTGAAAAGGGTCACCACTTCGCCCTACGGACTCCTGATCAAATCCATTAAGGAGAACGAGACAAGGGTGAAATTCCTTGGATACAATACCTTTATCTATAAATGGATCACCTTTATCCTCTCAACCTCCATCGCGGCCTTTGCCGGCGCATTATCCATCCTCAACTACGGGTATGTAACGCCCAGCTTTATCGATCCCACGAGGAATGTGGAGGTAATTTTCGCTGCCCTCATCGGCGGGCCGGGAAGCCTTTACGGTGCCCTCATCGGAGGCGTCCTCTACATGGTGATCAGCAACTACCTCGCCTCCTATATCCCGAGGTGGGAGATGTTCCTGGGAATTGCGCTCCTGATCGTGATTTTCAGGTTCAGAAAAGGTGTCTGGGGATATATCGGCGACAAAATTAAGCGCGGGACAGAGGCTGCATAGGAGAGATGCCATGATGAGCACTATTGCATACGGACTTACCATAGGAGCGATTCTCTACATTGTGAGCGTGGGGCTCTCGCTGACTTTCGGGACCATGAGGATCGTGAATTTTGCCCATGGGTTTATCTATACCATCGGCGCCTACATCCTCATCACTCTCCTGCCATTCACCGGGGGCAACTTCATTGTCTCAGCCGTGGTGGCGGTTGTGGCGGTGATTCCCATGAGCTATCTCATCGAGCGCTTTATTGTGAGGAGGCTCTACGGTGTCTCCATCGATTATGCAATTATTGCCACCTATGCCGTAGTACTGATCGGAGTCGACCTCATTAAATGGATTTGGGGAGCCACTCCCATCCCCCTCGCAGACCCTGTGGGAAAGGACATCACCCTTTTCTCAGTGACGCTGCCCCTCTACCGTCTCTTCATCATCGCCATCTCCATCGTCCTGTCCATCGCCCTCTGGATATTCTTCAAGAAGACGGTGGTGGGCAAGATCGTGGTCGCTG
>DATKOU010000078.1:0-5740 GCA_035524455.1 Thermodesulfovibrionales bacterium
TATGAAGAACTCTCGATACTCATCAAAGCCTTTATCGTTTAACGTATAACCCTCTGACTCAAGATATTGCCTTGTCCCGTCCAGGTCTTCCAATTTGATCAGTATGTCTATATCTCCTCCCGGGTATAGGCCCATGTCACCGAAAATCGCTTCAGAAGCGATCGGTCCTTTTAGAGGGATTGCGCAGATGCCACGTTTCTCAAGGTCGAAAAGGATCCTGTCAAGTTCCGAGACCAATTGAATGTTCAACCAGAGTGTGCTGTTATAGGCATTTCTGAATGTATCCAGAACATGTCCCGGGACACCATCAAGCTTCAGAAGGTTTTTATAGATGATGCTGTAAGTACCATGACGTAAGGAATGTGACGAGAAGATATCCCAGTCCAAACTCTCACTGATGAATACTTGTGCTGCATCGAGTTCGGAACATGACAGGCAGACCCTTGAGAGGAGAAGAAGTAATCTTGTTTCCGGGGAAGCCATTCCGACCCTACTGGCGGAATCTGACTTCATGGGAGGTCCTCACGGTAATGGGTATTTCCTTCCACGGCCGTTTTTATGATCCATTCAGCAATTGACTTATGTGCGTAAGATTCCAGGTCAAAGAGTTCTCTTTTCAAACGTATCGCATGCTCTTTTTTCTTACTTAACTTGTGAAGAACGGAAATCTCTTTTAATAGTGCCCTGATTTCCCCCATCCTGGTTTCGCGGTTTTCACATTCCTGCACAAGCCAGCCCGCGTCATGAAACATCTGCCAAGTATCAGCGCCTTCTGATCCATTGAACAAAATTGTTCCGCCGGCGCACACAGCGCTGACCGCCTTTGAAGGCACGCAAATATGGGTCCAGTCCGGTTTTAAGCTGACGAGGTGAACGTCAACAAAATACAGGTCCTTTCTGCTTATGGCTGTCACAATTTCAACCGTCGGATTATCCTTTACCTCGCGCAAAACCGAAGATGCCCCTGAACCGTAGAGTGCGAGGATGCATCTGTGTTTGTTTGGATCAAGACAGCGGACAAAATCAATGAGAAAATCATGGCTGTGTGCCTCCCCCAGGTTCCCCGCATATGCAAAATAGATTTTCCCTTCATCCCTTCGCCACTCAGGTCTCGTTTCGTTTGCAGGCTCATTGTGTATCCCGCAGGGAAGGATAATAGAGGGAATATCTCGATAAAATGTTTTCTGGATAAACCGTGCCTGCTCTTTGCCGAGAGCCACGAAAAGGTCAGGGGTATTTTTTCTGAAAGAAGCGGCAAAGTACCGATAGAAAGGGTTATTCTTGCTCACAAGTCCCGCTGAAGCAAAGGCATCAGGGTACAGATCCAGAGACCAATAGATCCAGGGCACGCCCTTTTTCTTGCAGAGGTTTCCGCTCCAGTAATTCAAGAGGGGAGGATCAGTCAGCGAGATTATAATATCAGCCTTCGTAAGGGCGGTTTTTATAAGCTTGCGTCCCTCAAGGAAATTTCCCAAGAACCTCAAGAGCTTGCTTCTCCCCTTATAAATAGGTTGTAAGGCAGAGAGGTTTCCGACAGGCTTTTTGTTCGACCCTCCGCCCATGTATGGGGCATCGATATAATTAACGGTAACGGCAACTTCAGTAAGACAATTGAGCAGGTATGCGGCCATCTTGGACGCCTCTTCGCCGGTTACCGCAGGGTTTGGCGGATAATACCGGTTTACAATATGGACGTTATACACTACCCCGCTGTTTCCAAGATCTGAATATTTCGAGGAATATATCATCAAGGGATTTCGTAATGGACCAGTGCGGGTAATGTTCTTTTATTTTGCTCAGGTTGCTGATATAGCAGATATGGTCGCCTTCCCTGTTCCTTTCTCTGTACTCATAGTGCATTTTTTCCCCGGAAATTGTCTCGATCTTTTCAAATGCCTCAAGGATCGAAATGGAATTCTCTCTGCCGCCTCCTATATTATAGACTCCGGCAATCCTCGGCTCTTGGTAAAAGGCGTAGATAAACTGTGCCACGTCAAAGGAATGGATATTGTCACGTACCTGTTTCCCCTTGTAACCAAAGACGTTATATACTCTTCCCTCGACATTACACTTGATGAGGTAACTCAGAAACCCATGAAGTTCTACCCCGGAATGAGAAGGACCGGTGAGACATCCTCCCCTCAAACAACATGTTTTCATTCCAAAATATCTTCCATATTCCTGGACAATGATATCTGAGGCGACTTTTGACGCACCGAATAGAGAATGCTTTGACTGATCAATCGTGAATGTTTCATCAATGCCATTGGCATAGCGGGGATCATCATAGTCCCACCGGCTGGGTAGTTCCCTTAACTTAATCAAGTTGGGTGCATCACCATAGACCTTGTTTGTTGACATATGCACAAAGACCACGTTGGGGGAATACTGTCGTGCTGCCTCAAGAAGGTTCATTGTACCCACTGCATTCGTATCAAAATCTTCTAAAGGCCTCGATGCTGCCAGATCGTGACTCGGTTGGGCTGCTGCGTGGACAATGAGGGAAGGTCTGAGATCCTCGATGACTTTCGTGATGCCCTGTCTGTCCCTGATATCGCATTCAACATGGCGGAAATTAGGTACCGTGGATTCTAAACGTCTTTGATTCCACCTCGTGTCCCCGGATGGGCCGAAGAAGGACGCCCTCATGTTATTATCGACTCCATAGACCGAATCAAACCCTCTGTAAAGTACCGAAACCACCTCTGATCCTATCAATCCTGACGAACCGGTAACCAGCATGATTTTCTTAGACATTCTGCATTCTCCTGATAATGAATTTATCCAGGACCAGCATATCCATCTTGGTCCTTAAAAAACAATCTAATGCTTCTTCCGGTGTGCATACAATCGGCTCATTCTCATTAAATGATGTATTCAAGACGACAGGCACACCGGTGATTTTCCTGAATTCCTCTATCAACTGCCAGTAGGCCGGGTTATCCTCATACCTTACCGTCTGCAGTCTCCCTGTCCCGTCAACGTGGGTCACGGCAGGTATGATGTCCCGCTTTTCCGGTCTGATTTTGTAGACCTTGAGCATAAAGGGATCGGGGTAATCAGTTTCAAAATACTCACCCACAGCTTCCAGATGGATCGAGGGCGCAAAAGGTCTGAAGGACTCCCTCCGCTTGATCTTAAGATTTAAGATATCTTTCATGTCAGGTCTCCTGGGATCACAGACAATACTTCTGTTTCCGAGCGCTCTCGGGCCCCACTCCATCTTTCCCTGGAACCATCCCACTACCTTGCCTTGTGAGATCGCACGTGCCGTCTGCAGGCAGAGATCTTTTATGTCTTCGATTGTTTCAAAAGCGCAGTTTTCGGAATTGAGCTCATTGCTCTTGGCTGTGAGTAGGCTGCTGATGTGAGCGGTGGTGAATTCAGGGCCGAGATAAGGTCTTTCCAAAACAAATGAACGGGGTTTATCCAATAGCTGATTCCAGACGTAAAAGGCTGCCCCAATCGAACCGCCAGCATCACCTGCGGCGGGTTGAATATAGACCTCCCGAAAGGGGGTGTTTTGAAAAATCTTTCCGTTGGCCAGACTATTCATAGCGCAGCCGCCCGAGAGTGCAAGGCGAGGACATCGTGTTTTTTCGTACACATGATTCAGGATATGAAAGAAGACTTCTTCATATCTCCTCTGCATTGAGGCCGCAATATTTTTGTGTCTTTCCCCAATCTCAGCTTCCTTCTTTCTGGCGGGGCCTAAGCGTTCTTCAAGTTTTCGGGAGAAGACCGATCCCATATGCGGTTCACCGCTTTCCCAGGTCATTGAAACACCCTCGGAGTGATGGATAAAGAAGTCGAGGTCAAGTTCAAAATCTCCGTCCCGGAGCATTCTGAGAATCGTCTTCATCTCCTCCATGAATGCGGGTTCACCATACGCAGCAAGACCCATGACTTTATATTCATCGCCATATTTCGGGAATCCCAGGTATTGGGTTAAGGCAAGGTAAAAGAGGCCGAGGGAATGGGGGAAAAAGGTACGGTGAGTAATGGTGATTTTGCTGCCCCCGGCAATACCCCACATCGCCCCGACAAAATCACCAAATCCATCTACTGATACGACAGCAGCTTCTTCAAAGGGAGATACGAAGAAGGAACTTGCGAGATGGGCAGCGTGGTGTTCAATAGTATGGAGTTCTGCCTTAAGTTTCGAACGAGGAACCTTGAATGTTGAACTCAGAACAGTTCTCAGGTCAGTTATCCTTGAGGCATTCTTAAGGCGGTCCGAGAGGATACGTGAAGAGGGTCTCTTGAAAAAAGCGAAAAGCACTTTTTTCGCCAGATTCGCCTTTGGATCACGGTTAATGGCGATATGGTCGACTTCTCCGATATCGCTTCCTGTCTCCTTGAGGCAGTACTGAATCGCCTGGACCGGCAACCCTGCCCAGTGTTTTATCCGCGTAAATCGCTCCTCTTCAACTGCCGCAATAAGCTTGCCGTCAACAACAATGCATGCGGAGCTGTCTCCATGATATGCATTCAATCCAAGTATTATCATTTACTTTTCACGATTCACGGGTTCATAAGCGTTAAGGCCGAGGATAATCATATTCTCACTCTGATTGAAGAACGTGGAGTCACTTCCATCGCCATGTTTCCAGTCCTCCAGGCTTGCAGAAACCGATTGTCCAGCTATCTCCTTTAAGGCTGTTCAGCTGGAACTTCATACCAGCCCCGGCAAAGGCAACGTCCTGTGGAGGGTTAAACTGAAAACAGAGATCCCACCGTGCACGCGGAAACGCAAGCTCTGCGGCCGATACACTCATTATTGTTCCATTTTGTTGAGCATCACTATCCTTTCCTTGCCTATCTCCTCTCATGATCCCGCTCCATTGAGGGGGACCTTCCGGAGAGACCCATATCCCCGGCAGGGTAAAGAATGTCTTCTCAAATTGCGTCCAGTTCGGATCCATCTTCACCATCAGGCGGTCTCCGAAGAAGAGAACCTGATAGCGGGCCCGTTCCTCTACACTCGCAGTGAGCAAAGCCGGAGTTTCAACCGGCCAGGTAAAGGCGGTCTTGGTTTTATCGGACAGTAATTCCTGATTTCCGTCAGAAAAGGTAAAGAGCGGGTTGCCATCCAATCTTATGGTGTCATCATCATCGGCGAGATACCTTGAGAGGCCATTGAACATATCCAATTTTACCGTGTACCTTGGTGCATGGATCTGGTAAACAGCCGGTTGCGGAGATTGATAGACAGATTCAAGCAGGGCATTAATGGCAACAACAATTGATTTGGCAGCAGTGCGGATGGACTTTCCCTCTCCGGCCTGACGGTAATGAATGCGATACGGGACCACATGACGGCCTTCATTCGGATTATTAGAACGGAATGTTACTATTACCTCAGCGGTGTCTCCCGGTTTGAGAGGGCCGAATTCAGGCTTTGAACCGTCTATTACCAATCCTTTTGGAACCTCAAATTCGAGCCAGCCTGAAACAGACTCTTTAAGGACATTCCTGATTCTATACGTGATCTTCCGTGTATCCCGGGGAAACATGCGGACCACCTCAGGAAAGAATTTAACCGGAAATGGACATTCAGGATCAACAAGCAACGGAGGATCCGCTTTCCCTGGTAACGAACCAAAAACAAGATAACCATTATCACTTTTTGCAGCCGCCGGCTGTCCATTTACTGTAAGAAGGCCTTGAGCGTGAGGAAGGCGAAAACCGATCCACCCCCCATGAGCCAGTATCCTCTCATTACCGGCAACGCGAATAA
>DATKOU010000079.1:0-5164 GCA_035524455.1 Thermodesulfovibrionales bacterium
ATCGTCTCCCCGCTGGTGGAAGGCCCGATAATGGCAAGAACCTTCTCCTCCTCTATAAGCTGCTTTGCAAAGGAGACAGCCCTCTCAGGGCTGCTTCCGGAATCCTTGAGGAGAAGCTCTATCATCTTTCCGTCGATGCCGCCTTTTCCGTTGATGTCTTCCACCAGCATTTGCAGCGTCCGTGCTTCTGGTGCGCCAAGATTTGACGCTGGTCCGGTCACGGCCAGGATCGCCCCTATCTTGACAGTTTCCTTCGCCAGCGACGATGTTGTCAAAGCCATCGCGAGACAGATCGCGAGGGCGATCATCTTCAGTATCTTCATGAACTCTTTTCCTCCTGTACCTCTCTGCACGCAGACTCCTGGCATGCCTGGATCATATACAGGTCCGCCGGTCAGAGCGCTTCATACACCTATTTCCCGAGCAGCGCAAACTTGCCTTTCTTGACAGTTAGCATCACAAAGGACGTCATGTCCAGACCGTTGTGGTCTTCTGGAGAGAAGTTGAAGATGCCTGCAGTACCGACTACGCCCTTGAGCCCTTCGACCGCCGATCTCACGGCTTCTTTGTCCGTACTGTTGGCCTTCTCGATGGCCTTTATGAGGATAAGCATCGCGTCATAGGCATGGCCGCCGAAAGTGCTACATTCCTCCCCATGGCATTTCAGCTCGTAGTCGTTCTTGTATTTCATCAGGACGGCCTTCTGGGGATCGTTCTTGGGGAGCACCTCTGCCACTAGCAGCCGTCCCGCGGGGAAAATGACACCTTCGGCTGCCGGGCCTGCTGCCTCGACATACTTGATGTTGCCGAATCCGTGGCTCTGGAATATTTGACCCTTAAAGCCAATCTGACGGGCGTTCTTGATCACAATGGACTGGGCCGGCTCGATCGACCAGTTAATGATCGCCTCGGCCCCGGATGCCTTCACCTTTGTTACCTCTGCAGTGAGATCGGTCGCTGCCTTGTCATACACCTCATTGGCCACGATCTCGATGCCATGCTCAGGAGCAAGTTTCTCAATCTGGTCCTTGCCGGCCTTGCCGAAACCAGTGTTGCTCGAGAGTACCCCCACCTTCGAGAGCTTCATCTTCTTCATCTGCTCGAATATCTTGATCACGGCATAGCTATCCTTCTGGGGTGTCTTGAAGACGTATTTTGCCACAGGATTGACGATCACCTCTGCTGCCGCGCAGGAAAGCAGGATCGTCTTGCCCTCTTCCGCAACGTTTTTTATCTTCATCGTCTCGCCGCTGGTTGAAGGACCTATGATAGCCAGCACTTTGTCTTCCTCAATGAGCTGTTTGGCAAAAGAGAGCGCCTTCTCAGGGCTTGCGCCCGAATCCTTGATGATCAACTCAACCTTTTTGCCCTTGATACCACCCTTCGCATTGATTTCTTCGACCATCATCTCGAGCGTCCTTGCCTCCGGGGCGCCTAGGAACGAGGCCGGACCAGTAATGGCAAGTATTGCGCCGACCTTGATCGTTTCCGCCCCGAATGCCGGAGCGATGGTGAGCGCGACGAGCAGAACTACCGCTGAAACAAATTTTGCTACCTTCATTTCCATTCTCTCCTTTTCACTGATAGATTATAACGCATATACCTCTTCGCCCTTGAGTATCCTGACACCCGCTTTCTGGAGTGCGGCGATAGCTTTTTCCAGCTCGTCAAAGCGGAATATGATAATGGCATTCTCACCGCTTTTCTGGACAAAGGCATACATATACTCCACGTTGATTCCTTCCCCTTGCAGCGCATTGAGAATGCCTGCCAGCCCTCCAGGTCTGTCAGGAACCTCAACGGCAATAACCTCGGTCTTCCCCACAGTGAAGCCATTCTCCTTCAGCACCTTTTTTGCCTTCTCAGAATCATTCAGGATGAGCCTCAATATCCCGAAATCTGCCGTGTCCGCCAGGGAGAGGGCCCTGATATTTATTTCAGATTTTGCCAACAACTCCGTCACCTCGGCAAGTCTTCCGGACTTGTTCTCGAGGAATATGGATATCTGTTCAACCTTCATATATGCCTCCTATTCGAGTTATCAGCTTTTAGCAATCGGCCCTCAGCCGAGAATAATAATGAAAAGAATCCTGCCGAGTTGAACGCTCACAGCCGTTTGCTGACCGCTTATTATAAATTCCTCTTATCCACAACCCGCTTTGCCTTTCCCTCGCTTCTCTCAATGGTCTTGGGCTCCACCAGCTTCACCTTAGCAGAAATGCCGAGGATCGAACTTATCTCCCGCTTAATTTTATCCCCAAGCATCTGCATCTTCTTGATCTCGTCCGAGAAGATCTTCTCCTCCACCTCCACAAGAATCTCAAGTTCGTCCAATTCCCCTACTTTTCTGTCCACAATGAGCTGATAGTGGGGCTGCGTCCCCTCTATGCTCAGGAGCACATGCTCTATCTGGGACGGGAAGACATTAATGCCCCTCACCACAATCATGTCATCGGTCCTTCCTTTAATTTTACTTATCCTCGGAGTAGTTCTGCCGCAGCTACATTTCTCATAGGTGATGCTCACATTATCCCTTGTACGGTAGCGTATGAGGGGAATCCCTTTCTTCGTGAGCGTCGTGATCACCAGTTCCCCCACCTCCCCTTCATCCCTCACCTTCCCTGTTTCAGGATGGACGACTTCCGGATAAAAGACATCCCACCATATATGGAGGCCTATTTTATGCGTGCACTCCTGGGCCACTCCAGGCCCGATGATCTCGGAAAGGCCGTACACATCAGTGGCGAGCATATTCCAGGTCGCCTCAATCTCCTTCCTCATAGATTCGCTCCAGGGTTCGGCGCCAAAAATACCAATCTCCCAGCTGCTGTCCCGTGGGTCAAGCCCCATCTCTCTGGCTTCGTCGGCCATATAGAGTGCATAACTTGGTGTACAGGCCAGGATCCTTGGTTTGAAATCATTCATGAGCTTCAGCTGACGTTTTGTCTGGCCTGAAGATGCGGGAATGATCGTCAGTCCCATTTCCAGAGCACCGTAATGAAATCCCAATCCACCGGTAAAGAGGCCGTATCCATAGCCGATCTGAATCTTGTCACCGGGTTCGGCGCCTGCGCAGGAGATGGCCCTTGCCATTACCTCTGACCAGAGTTTAATATCCTCCTTGGTGTATCCCACAACTGTGGGATTTCCCGTGGTGCCGCTGGAGACATGAATTTCCTTGATCTTGCCCATGGGCGCGGAAAAAAGACCAAAGGGATAACTGTCTCTCATATCATCCTTTACAGTAAAGGGCAGCTTGTGTATATCTCCAATACCCTTGATGTCTGAGGGTTTCACCCCTATTACGTCGAACTTGGTCCTATAGAGGGGACAATTTTTATAGACATAGGAGACAATCTTCTTCAGCCTCTCTGACTGAATAGCCTTCATCTCCTTACGGCTCATGCATTCCATTTTTTCATTCCATATCATGACTCCAGCCTCACCTCCTCAAAAGAGTCGTAACTATCTTCATTTCTTTCCCTGAAGCACACCCACTTTTTCTCTTCCCCTGACAAAGGCTTCTGTGTTCACCTTCCTGACTTTCTCAGGAATCCTTCCTTCGATTACCTCAAGAAGTATCTCCTCTTTCACAGGAAGGAAGACAGAGAGTGCTCCCACTAGCACCATGTTTACCGCCCTTGCCTCTCCTGCAGACCGCGCCAACTCAAAGGCATCCATCGGAAATACGGCTAGCCGTCTGCTCACAAGCTGATCAAGGATATCGCTGGGGTAGGTTTCCACACCTGCAGAGACCGGAGCAGGCAGTATCTTCTGGGTATTTATAATAACCTTGCTCTCCCTGTTGTAGTATGGCAAATAGCGGAGGGCCTCAATAAGCTCAAATGAAACCGCAAAGTCGGCTCCGCCCAATTCAATGAGCGGTGAGTAGACCTTGGCTCCATAACGGAGGTGCGCCACAACAGAGCCTCCCCTCTGGGCCATGCCGTGCACCTCGCTCTGCTTCACATCATATCCCGCACTCATAAGCGCTGATGAAATGATCTCGCTGGCCAGGAGTATTCCCTGACCGCCCACACCGCAGAGGAGGATATTCGTTGTCTTATCCCTCATCTTTTCCTGCCACCACAATGGCCTTGAACTTGCACAGAGGGGCACATTGGCTGCAGCCGTCGCACAAAACTGCGTTTATCCTTGAGTATCCCTTCTGGCTCTCCTTGTACCCAAGTTTTTTCGCCTCATCAGGGGTAAGGGGTACCCACTCTATTGCAGGACAGCCAAGCTTGAGACAGGTCCTGCAGCCAGTGCATTTCTCAGGTATCACGATATAGAGCTTTTTGTCCTTCCGCTTCTTCATTTCCGGCAGGAGGACACAAGGAGACTTCGCGATAATAACAGATGGCTCGGGGCGCTCGATTTCCTGCTTCACAATCTTTTGTGCCGCCTCGATATCATTGGGGTTCACGCTCATCACATGCTGAACTCCGATTGCTCTGCAAAGCGCCCCAATATCAATGGCTGTGGTAAAATCTCCCCTGACGGTCATACCAGAGGAGGGATGGGGCTGGTGGCCGGTCATGCCGGTGGTCCTGTTATCAAGAATGATTACTGTGGTAAATCCCCTGTTATAGACAATGTCAATCAGTCCTGTAATGCCTGAATGGAAAAAGGTGGAATCCCCGATCACCGCCACAATCTTTCCCAGCGCCTCTTTACCCAGTGCCTTTTCCATGCCGAAGGCGGTTCCGATGCCGGCCCCCATGCATACGCATGAGTCCATGCCTGAGAGTGGTCTGAGCGCTGCGAGGGTATAACAGCCTATGTCGCCTGCCACAAAGAGACCGAGTTTTGAAAGAGCATAAAATATTCCCCTGTGGGGACAGCCAGGGCAAAGGTTCGGCGGCCTCATGGGAATCAGCACAGGCTCAAAAATAGCTTTTGTCTTTCCACCCATGACCGCTGCCCGCACGATGCGTGGGTTCAGTTCTCCCATTGAGGGTATCACTTCTTTTCCCCTGCAGGGAATGCCCATAGCCTTCACATGGAATTCGATAAAGGGATCAAGTTCCTCCACGATAAACAGTTCCTTAACCTCTTTTGCAAAACCCCTTATCAGCTTTTCAGGAAAGGGGTAACCCATACCGAGTTTGAGGAGAGAGGCCTCAGGGAAAGCCTCTTTCACATACAGGTAGGAGACGCCTGA
>DATKOU010000080.1:0-4005 GCA_035524455.1 Thermodesulfovibrionales bacterium
ACTGGTGGTTCTGGGTATGGGTTTTCCTGTTCCTCCTCAGCATTTTTATGATGTACCTGTCTCCCTATGTGATCGAGCCGCTTTTTAATAAGTTCACACCGATTGAGGATGAAGCGCTGAAGGGGAGGATTATGGCGATAACGGAAAAGGCGGGTATCCATGTGAGCAGAATCCTGAGGATAGATGCGTCAAAGAGGAGCAGGCATACCAACGCCTATTTCACCGGAATAGGAAAGACAAAGCGGATTGTACTCTACGACACCCTCCTTGAAGGGATGGCCCATAATGAGATTCTCACTGTGCTGGCGCATGAGATTGGACACTGGAAAAGGCATCACCTGTTAAAGACCATGCTGATCCTTGAGGCGGCTTCCCTTGCGGCCCTGTATCTTTGCTCCAGGCTTATCCAAAGCGATCTTCCCACTACACTCTTTCATATAAGTGAGGAGACCGTTTTTGCCAAACTGGCACTCCTTGGATTCCTCGGTGGTATCATTGCTTTTCCCCTGAAACCACTTATGAACTCCCTCATGAGGAGGCATGAGAGGGAGGCTGACAACGCTTCCTATGAACTTACGAAGGATGCAGAAAGCATGGTGAGTGCCTTTGTGAAGCTTTCAAGGGAGAACCTGTCGAACCTCCATCCCCATCCCCTCTATGTTGCCCTCCACTATTCCCATCCTCCCATTCTGGAGAGGATACAGTCCATCAGGAATATGGACAATAAAGAGAAATAGAGGGGTTTCCCGGACATTAACCCACGACATGGTAGAAGGCGTCTCTCTCCACCGGTCTTTTGCCCGCTTTTGTGATAAGGTTCCTCAGTTCGTCCCGCGTTAATCCCTCGCTGCTAATTGCACCTGCTGAATGGGTTATCTTTTCCTCGATGATGGTTCCATCCAGGTCATCCGCGCCAAAGAGCAGGGCCAGTTGGGCAATTTTCTCTCCAAGCATTATCCAATACGCCTTGATATGCGGTATGTTATCGAGAATCATCCTGCTGAGGGCAGTGGTCTTCAGGTCATCAATTCCCGATGAGTATGAGCCGCCCATCTCCGTGTTCTTCGGGTGGTAAGCGAGGGGGATAAATGCTTGGAAACCGCCGGTGATGTCTTGCAATTGCCTTAATCTCAGGAGATGGTCAACCCTGTCTTCATAATTTTCAATATGGCCATAAAGCATTGTCGCGTTTGTAGGGATTCCGCAGAGGTGGGCTGTTTTGTGGATATCGAGCCATCTCTGGCCTGATATCTTCTCAGGACAGAGCCTCTCCCTCACCTCTTCTGCGAATATCTCAGCCCCCCCGCCCGGCATTGCCCCAAGTCCTTTGTCCTTTAACCTTTCGATGACCTCTCTTACAGAAAGGCCGCTGATCCTTGAGAAATAGTCTATCTCCACTGCGGTGAACGCCTTTATATGGAGGGAAGGGAATTTTTTCCTGATGGCGGCGATCATCTCAATATAATAGTCAAAGGGCCAGTCGGGATGGAGCCCCCCCACGATATGAACCTCACGAATGGGATGCCCCCCTTTCGCTGCCTCTCCCAGTTTTGAAAGGATTTCATCCACGGTCAACGCAAAAGCCCCCTTCTCACCTTTTGAACGGCTGAAGGCACAGAATCTGCATCTGTTCACACAGATATTGGTAGGGTTAATGTGGCGGTTCACGACAAAATACGCGTTCTTGCCGTGCCTTTTCTCTGTCATGTGGGACGCGAGCCTGCCGAGGGTGAAGAGGTCATCACTCTGGAATAACGCAATGGCGTCTTCCCCGGTGATCCTCGCTCCGGAAAGGACTCTTTCGCTCACACGCTGCTGCATTATTCATTATAAAACAAATGGTAATTACATTTCTTCTGATATGGCCCAGGGGAATGCATCTGTCAGCGCCAGGACACCATTGAAAACGATCAAGGCACCGACCATCGCACTTAAGTCAGCAAGCGCCTGTATCCACACCAAAATGTTAAAATATCAGGATGTCGGTGAACGAATTGATAATTGAGGGGGCGCGGCAGAACAATCTCAGGAACTTCACACTCACATTGCCCCATAACAAGGTCATCGCTATTACAGGGGTATCTGGTTCCGGCAAGTCGTCCCTCGCCTTTGATACCATCTTCGCGGAGGGCCAATGGAGGTTTATTGAATCCATATCCACCTATGCAAGGCTTTTCCTTGAAAAGCTTGACAGGCCTGATGTGGATGCCATTCAGAACATAAGGCCTGCAGTTGCCCTTGAGCAGAAAAATCCCGTGAGGGGTTCCCGCTCCACTGTGGGGACGCTCACCGAGATCTATGACTATTTCAGGCTTTTATATTCAAAGGTCTCAACGCCTTACTGCCCGGCGTGCGGCAAAGAGATACGGAAATGGGACACTTCCGAGGTTGTGTGTCTCTTAAAAGAAGAGTATGCGTCCAAAAAGGCGCTCATTATTTTCCACTCCGGAGAGCAACTGGAAGCCCTCAAAAAAAGAGGATACCGCCGCCTCCTCATTCACGGTGAGGTGGTGGACATGGATGAACTCGGTGATATCAAGATGACCCGGCAGGAAGTCGCATCCCATGTTGATGTGGTCCTGGACAGGATTGTGATAAGGGATGAACCGAGGCTTTCTGATTCTGTGGAGATGGCCTGGAAAGAGGGAAACGAGAAGATGAAGGTGATGATTATGGAGGATGCCGCGAATCCGGCGGTGGTACTCACATTCACCTCTGCCAATGCATGTGACGGGTGCGGCAAGGAACTCCCTGAGCCCTCTCCCCTTCTGTTTTCCTTTAACCATCCTGTGGGCGCATGCCAGAACTGCAAGGGATTCGGAAATATTTTGACCTACGACAGGGATCTCATTGTCCCTGACGTGTACCTCTCACTGTCAGAGGGGGCCATAGAGCCATGGGAGAAGCCGGCAGCACGATGGTGGAAACGGCAATTCATTGCAGGGGCAAAGAAGGCAGGCATTGATGTGAAGAAGGCGTACAGGGAGCTTTCTCAGGACGAAAAGGAGATGATATTCAGGGGAGGCAAGGACTTCTATGGTATTGATGACTTTTTCGAAGACCTGGAAGGCAAGCGATATAAGCTCCATGTGAGGGTGTTTCTCAGCAGATACAGAAAAGGCTCTGTATGTCCGGTATGCCACGGGAAGCGGCTTCAGGCGGATGCACTCTCCTATAAGATTTCCCACTGTGACATCGCAGATCTCTCCGATATGCCTGTGTCAAAGCTCATCACATTCTTTAGGGATATTGATCTTTCTCCATTTCAAAAAGACCTGGCCAAGGAAATTCTAAGGCAGATACAGGGAAAACTCTCGTTCCTTCACCGGGTTGGGTTGGATTATCTCACCCTGAGCAGGCAGGGGAAGACCCTTTCCGGGGGAGAATACCAGAGGGTGAACCTTTCAACCCAGCTCGCGTCGTATCTTACCGGTACCCTCTACGTGTTGGATGAACCCACCGTGGGACTCCATGCCAGAGACACTGAAAGGGTCGCCGAGATAATGGCCGAACTCTCGAAGATGGGGAATACCATCATCGTGGTGGAGCACGATAAAGGAATCATTGATTCGGCCGACTGGGTTGTGGAACTCGGCCCGGGTGGTGGCCAGCAGGGTGGAGAGGTCGTATTTTCAGGGACAAAGAAGCAATTCCTCCAGGCTGACACCCTCACCTCCAGGTATGTGAAAGGGGTGGACAGAATAACACGTTCTCATGGGTCAGGACGCACTTCCGCAGGCCATGAGCTTATACTCCAGAATGCGAGGGGCAATAATCTCAAGGGTATTAATCTGAGGATTCCTCTCCGGACATTCACCGCGGTGACAGGGGTATCCGGGTCAGGAAAGAGTAGTCTTGTGGTGGAGACCCTCTATATCGCCCTGGCAAAACTTTTCGGGCTCGAAAATGAGAGCCCTCTCCCCTATGATGCAATACAGGGTGTCAAACTGATAAAAGGGCTGAAGATCATTGATCAGACGCCTATCGGCAGGTCTCCCCGCTCCA
>DATKOU010000081.1:0-9596 GCA_035524455.1 Thermodesulfovibrionales bacterium
CTACGGGAAGTGACACTAAAAAGCCATATAAAAATATCTTGACTGGAATAAACAAGGAAGAAGGTGCAATCTTGTGCTTGGAACAAATCGTAACCACAGATTTCGCGAAGAAAAGGTGTTTTTTGACAGCTTTAGCGTTACAGGAGCGCCCAGGAATGGCAAGCATGATTTTGGAACATGTACCTTGATTAAATGTGAAGAAATGTTTAGTATATTAGACAAATTTTTTGGAGGTGTAGCATGTTTATAGATATTGCATATGCGATGGGACCTGCTCCACAGGCAGGACAGGCAGGTGGTGCCAGTTCAATGCTCACAAGTCTGCTCCCCTTAGTCCTGATATTCGTCATTTTCTATTTTCTCCTTATCAGGCCCCAACAGAAAAGGGCAAAGGAGCACCGGCAGATGCTGGATAACATCAAGAAGGGAGACAAGGTGATCACCTCGGGTGGCATTTACGGAGTGGTAGAGAGTGTGGGCACCAATACGCTGACGCTGAAGATTGCCGAAAATGTGAAGGTTAAATTTGGGAAGGGAAATATTGCAGCTGTCAGACCTCCGTCAGAGGAAGATTGAGACCAATACACATATTTCCCGGGTAATTAAAGTATTGTGAGATGTTCGTCGCGAGATGGTAGGATGCAGAAAGGCTGCAAGATTTCCCGGCTTTGAATTCAGTCTTTTCATAAGTACCATTAGGATTGCTTAGGAGGTTATGGATACGCAATGAAAAAAAACATTATTTGGAGATTTGTGCTTATCGGGATTACCGTTGTCCTGGCGATTGTCTTTTTTCTTCCCAATATGCCCCTTTTCCAGTATATGCCGGAGTGGTGGAAGAATACCATGCCCAACAAGGGGATAACCCTCGGGCTCGATCTCCAGGGAGGCGTCCATCTTGTGTTCGAGGTGGAGGGAGACAGGGCGGTCGAGATCACCACAGAGAGGATAGCTCAGTCCTTGAAGGATATGCTAGGGAGAAAAAAACTCACTGCAGAGGTGAGCAGGAACGGCCTTTTGATCACGGTGAGCCCCAATTCCATGGAGGTGAGAAAGGCCGTGGAAGAGAGCTATCCCATACTCACCCCTACGGAGACAGGGACAAAACTTGTCTACAAGCTCTCAGACCGTGAGGCAGAGCGGATAAAGGACAATGCCGCAAACCAGGCATTGGAAACCATTCGTAACAGGATTGATCAGTTCGGCGTTGCAGAGCCCACAATCCACCGCCAGGCAGCCAATGAAATCGTGGTACAGCTGCCCGGAATAAAAGACCCGAAGCGCGCCATTGAGATCATAGGGAAAACTGCACAGCTCGAGTTTAAGATGGTGGATGATTCTTCACCTGTTGCGGCTGAAATCCCCGCATCGGTCAGGGCAGGGGAAGAGGATGTGTTGCTCGCAAAATTTTCAGGTAAGATACCAGCTGATGACGAAATACTCTTCGAGAGGGTCGTGAACAGAGAGACCGGCGAGGTGACAAAACGTCCCGTCCTTCTGAAAAAGCAGACGATGATGACAGGAGACCTCCTCACCGAGGCAAAGGTGAACATAGACCAGAGGTTCAACGAGCCTTATGTCTCATTAACCTTTAATGCCGCAGGTGCAAAGCTTTTTGAAGAAATCACCGGGGCCAATGTGAAAAAGAGAATGGCCATCATCCTGGATGGAACCGTGTATTCGGCACCTGTGATCCAGGAGAGGATAAGCGGCGGAAACGCACAGATCACCGGGAGGTTTTCCATGGATGAGGCGAGGGATCTTGCCATCGTCCTTAGGGCAGGCGCACTTCCCGCGCCCATAAAGATGCTCCAGAACGTCACCGTTGGTCCGTCGCTCGGATCAGACTCCATCGAGGCAGGGAAAAGGGCGGGAATCATAGGGACCATCCTTGTAGTAGTCTTCATGATCGTGTATTACCGGCTTTCTGGTGTGATTGCAGATTTCGCCCTCCTTTTGAACATCATACTCCTTCTCGGCGCAATGGCGTCCCTTAACGCTACCCTCACCATGCCGGGTATTGCGGGAATAATCCTCGCTATAGGCATGGCGGTGGACTCCAATGTGCTGATGTTCGAGAGGATACGGGACGAACTCAAGGCAGGCAAGACCCCGAGGGCCTCTGTGGATTCCGGATATGACAAGGCATTCTGGACCATATTCGATTCCCACGTGACGACACTGATCACTGCAGCGGTCCTCTTCCAGTTCGGTACAGGACCCATTAAAGGATTTGCGGTAACCCTAAGTCTCGGCGTTGCCATAAATCTCTTCACCGCACTGGTGGGCACAAAATCCACATTTGACCTCTTGAACAGCAGGCAAGAAGTCAAAAAGCTGAGCATATAGGAGGCAGGATGTTAGAACTCGTCAAAGACACAAAGATAAACTTCCTCGGAAAAAGGAAGTTTGCTTTCATATTTTCAGGTATCCTCTCCCTGGTCGGGATCTTCACTATTGTCCAGATCGCCAATGGAAAGGCAAATCTTGGCATCGACTTTGCGGGGGGGACCGCGATACAGCTCAAGTTCGAGAAACCCATAAATCTCCATGAAGTGAGAAAGGCCCTGGAAGACGGTGGCATCAGGGATTTTGACCTCCAGGATCTCCCCGCCGTGCAAAAGATCCTCATCAGGGAGAAGAAAACCGTGCAGCAGCTGGGACAGGTATCCGACACCATCACCGGAATAATCTCGCAAAAATTTCCTGATAACAAGTATGTGGTGGATTCCACCACGCTCATTGGGCCCAAGGTCGGAGGGAAATTGAGACAGGATGCTGCCCAGGCAATTGTCCTGGCAACGCTGGGGATACTTATCTATATCGCAATACGGTTCAAATTCGATTTTGCCGTGGGTGCAACTGTCGCCACATTTCACGACGTACTTGCAGTGCTTGCGATATTCTTTCTCCTCGGGAGGGAGATAAACCTTATCCTTGTCACCGCGCTTCTCACCATTGCGGGATATTCCCTCACCGACACGGTGGTGGTGTTCGACAGGATAAGGGAGAACCTCCGCACAAGGCTCAAGGAACCGGTAGAGACTGTGATGAATTCAAGCATCAACGAGGTGCTTTCCAGGACAATCATTACCTCCCTTACCGTGCTCATCACCTCCTTTGCCCTCTTCCTTTTTGGTGGAGAGGTGATCCATGATTTCTCACTTGCCATGATCCTTGGGGTTATTATCGGCACCTACTCTTCCATCTTTGTCGCAAGCCCTATAGTACTGCTCTGGAGAAAGAAAAGGCCATTTGCGAAAAAGTAGTCAACAGCGGTCGTCCACAGTCTTCGTTCACACTCCTCTAAGGGGAAGAGCGGAGACGAGTGACCCTTGGTCTCTTCCCGTCCTTATATGAACAGGCGATGGTTCATAAGCAGGGCAAACCCCGAATATGTTCGTTACCTTTCAAAGGCTGCATCCATATCCCCTATTCTCACACAGGTGTTGCTAAAGCGGGGATTCAAGACCCCTGGTGACATTACCGATTTCCTCACTCCCGGACTTGCCCAGCTGACTGATCCTTATGAACTCCCCCATATGAAGGCTGCGGTGGAGAGGATCAAGGGAGCGCTCAAAAGCAACGAGAGGGTGCTCGTTCACGGAGATTATGATACTGACGGATTGACGGCCGCATCAATTATGGTCCATGCCCTGAGAGTGATGGGCCTTGATGCCCGTTACTTTATCCCCAACAGGATGATTCATGGATATGGCTTTAACCAGCCCGGCGTGGATGAAGCAAAGAAAACAGGGGTGAAGCTCATCATCACCGTGGACTGCGGCATCACTTCCTTTGCAGCTGCGGCGTACGCAAAAAAAGAAGGAATTGATGTCATCATCACTGACCACCATGAACCGAACCGAAGGGTTCAGGAGAGCAACTCACGCTCAATGGTCTCTGGTCAACAGCCGGAAGCAAAGGACGAATTCCTGCTGCCCGATGCGACAGTCATTGTTAACCCTAAACTGGGAAAAAATCCCGGTCTCTCCGTCCTCTCCGGCGCCGGGATCGCATTTAAAATGGTCCAGGCCTTTGCAATGGATGATGCCTTACCCGTCACCGCGGATGATTCTCTCTCCCTTCTTGACCTCGCTGCCCTCGGAACATTAGCAGACGTGGTCCCATTGACTGGAGAGAACAGGATCATCCTGAAAGAAGGATTACGAAGCCTGCAACACTCCCACAGGCCCGGGATAAGATCCCTTTTGGAAGTGTCCGGCCTTAAGGAAAGAGAAGTGAGGAGCGGACTTTTGTCCTTTACCCTGGTACCCAGAATCAATGCATCCGGCAGAATGGGCGATGCCAGCGATGTCATGAGACTGTTTCTGTCTGATTCGGAAGGGGAGACGCTTTCCATCGCGGAAAGACTGGACATGATCAATGCCGAAAGGCAGAGAATTGAAGAAGAGGTGTATCAGGAAGCCCTTTCCCAACTGAACAGAAAAGGATACGATGCCGCAATTGTGCTTTACGACAAAGGCTGGCACGCAGGTGTTACGGGGATTGTGGCGTCCAGGGTTGCTGAGGAATTCTTCAGGCCAACCTTTGTGTTTTCCGTGGAAGACACCACCGCGAAGGGTTCTGTGAGGAGCATCCCCCCCTTCGACGTCTATCGGGGACTCTCCGCATGCAGCGACCTCCTCCTCTCCTTCGGAGGGCATAGACAGGCAGCTGGGGTTAAGCTCAATGTCTCACACATGCCTCTATTTGAAGAAAGGATGAACACTATCGTGAGGGCTTCCCTTTCTGACGAAGATTTCATTCGCACGGTAGAGATTGATGCAGAGGTCTTCCTTTTGGAAGTCACGAACAATCTTATCAAGGAGTTTTCCGTGCTTGAACCCCTGGGTTTCGGGAACCCTGAACCACTCCTGGGCGCAAAGGAACTTGCCTTCCTGAACCCAAGGGTTGTGGGAAAGAACCATCTCAAGATGACCCTGAGACAAACTCAGGGGAAACAAAGGTCCCTTTCCATGGATGCCATAGGGTTTTCCATGGGGAAATACCTGCTTCATCTCGACACCGCCACAACCCTGGACGCGGCGTTTACCCCCATGATAAATGAGTGGAACGGCAACAAATACCTCCAGTTACACCTCAAGGCGCTTAGACCGAGTCCCTCATTGTAGGGGTACCTCCTTCATTTTTCTTTGGGGTTCCTGAGTGTTATAATGAAAAAACGATTTGAACCCATTGGAGGAATTAGGCATGAAGAAATGGACTATAGATCCTGATCACACTGTGGCCACATTTAGCGTTCGGCACATGATGGTTGCAAATGTGCATGGCCAGTTTAACAAGATTTCCGGTACAATTCACTTTGATCCTGCTGATATCCCGCATTCATCCGTGGAGGTGAGCATTGATGCCGCCGCCATCTACACAGGCATTCCCAAACGTGACGAACACCTCCGCAGTGAGGATTTCCTTGACGCAGGAAATCATCCCAGCATAACCTTCAAGAGCACGAAGGCCGAAGGCACAGGGAGCAACCGTTTCAGGGTCACCGGGGACCTCACGATACGGGGGATTACGCGCCAGATCACCTTTGAAGCAGAGCATTTTGGACCGGTGAAAGACCCCTTCGAAGAGAGTGGAAGGAGCATCGGCTTTGTCGCTTCCGCAACGATCAACCGTGAAGAGTACGGGATGACATGGAACGTTGCCATGGAAAGCGGCGGCGTTATGGTCGGGAAAGAGGTCACGATTACCCTGGAGGTGGAGGCCGATCTCTTCACTTAATAAGAGGCTACCGTAGCTACCGTAGTGAGGCTGACTTATCTTCTCAAACCCGTCCTGACGTTAAACTTTAGTCCGGGTGACGTTCTTCGTCACCTTCTTGCCCGGGTAACGTTCTTGTGAGTCATTACGATATCCTTTCTTGTATTTACCCATCTCAGTTTTTATGGTATTCTTCTTTATGACAAAAAACAATTTCTTGAGGGAGCACAGAGCATGGCCTTTACCGGGGATTTAGAACTACTTAACATAGTGGACATCATTCAACTCCTCAATACGACACGGAAATCCGGCACGCTCTCTGTAAGGGGACTTAAGGGCGAAAGCCGGATTATTTTCAGTAATGGCTACATTGTGGGAGCAAGCCATCTCAACAACCGGGTTCGCATCGGAACAGTCCTGGTAAAAATGAACGCCATATCCCCCGAATATCTGCAGCAGGCGCTGGAGGTTCAGAAGCAGGCGGGGAAAGACCGTAAGCCTTTGATTGCCACGCTTCTGGAACTGGGCAAACTGAAGAGGGACGAGGCGGCCATGGGACTGAAGAAACTCATCGAGATGACCCTTGTTGAAGTGATAGGCTGGACAGAGGGGACCTTCACCCTCGACACAGAGGCCATCGCCGTGTCTCCCGAGAGCTCTTATCCCATCAGCAGGATGGAGCAGGAAATAGGCCTCGATGCACAAGTGGTATTGATGGACGCCCTCCGTATTCTTGACGAACGTGAACGTGACCGTCAGTCCGGGAAGGCTGTCCCATCGGATGAAGAAGTCTTCGCAGATGTGATTTCATCAGAAGGACCAGGGGCAGCCGGGGAGGAGAGTTCGATAACCGCAGATGACCTTGGCTTGGGCGATCTCGATCATCTTGAGAGGAAAATGCCGCAGTATATCCAGGTGGATGAAGTCTTTGACCCCATTGAGGTCCACCGCCAGAAGATAAGACAGACCCTCGCGGCATTTCCTGCCGAAGGCCAGGAGGCCTTTGTCACTTTTCTGGAAAAATCTTCGCGAAACAGAGGAGCCTCTGACAAATCCCAGAGACAGGCAGGCAGGACAAGGGCCCTTGTCCTTTTCAGCGAGGATGAACTCATCAAACATTCGGTGATGACCCTATGCAAGGATGAGGGCATCCTTGTATTTGCCACGGACGGAGAAGAGGAACTCGATCGAATTGTTGACCAGTGCCTTAGGATAAAAGTCTTCCCTGTCCTGGCCTTCGATACCCCGGGAACAACGGAGCGATTACTTTCCAAAGAGAAGATCGTCAGCCTGCGCCAGCAGCTGAAGGAACGATATCCACAGGTTCCGATTATTCAGATGGCCTCTCCTCCGGACCGCCTTTTTACTTTACAGTCTTATCGGGACGGCATCAGGGCAGTCTTTCCCAAGCCCTCACAGGACGTCAGTAAGGACACGTTCATTGCAGATACAATCACTTTTCTGGAAACCTTCAGATCATATGTCAGGCGTCTCTTCCTTGAGCAGAAAGACCTGACCGCAGAGGACAGCAAGCTTGTGACGCTTAAAGACCGCATTGTGGCCCTTCGAAGCCTTGACGACCCTTCCGCGGTATCCGTGGCCCTCCTTGAGAGCGTCTCTGAAGTGTACGAACGCGCTGTTATCTTTATTGTTCGCCAGCAAGAGCTCGTGGGAGACAAAGCCATCGGCGTATACGCCGAGCGGGAAGAGGGAGCAACGTCCGCGACAGGATTAAGGATCCCTCTCACCGCACCTTCGCTCTTCCGCAATGCTGTTGAGAAGGGGCAGTTTTTCTGTGGCGAGAGCGACGATGATGTCCTGAAGAAAAGTCTCTTTGAAGAGATCGGGACGCCTCTGAGGGCGTCGATAATCCTCATCCCGATGAGGAGCCACGGAAAGATCGTGACCCTTACATATGGGGATTTTGGCGACAAGGAGGCGGCTCCGGTGCAGGGCGAAGTGCTGGAGATTCTTGCACAATCGGCCGGCCAGATGGTGGAGAATATTCTTTATCGCAAACTGCTCAGCAAGGCGTCCCAAAAGTGAGAAAATTCAACACTTATTAGGTAACCATAACACCATTCAAGGGGGTAATGACCATGGATATTGCCACGTTCACACAAATTCTCGAAATCGCTTTTCAAAAGAAGGTCTCCGACATCCACTTTGAAGTGGATAATCCCCCCATATTCAGGGCCCGCGGGCACCTGATCTACTCAAAACTGAGCAAGCTGACCTGGCAGGACACCCAGTTTATCGCTTCCACTGTCATGGAACAGCACGGCAGGAAACTGCCGGAACGTCTCACGGAATTCGACACTTCTTATACATTGTCAAACGTGGGCCGTTTCCGGGTCAGCGTCTTCCGTCAGCGGGGCAACATCGGCCTTGTGATGCGGGTCATCCCCCACTACATCGGCACGTTTGAGGAACTGAATCTCCCCACCGTACTGGGGAAGATCACTGAGGCCCCAAACGGCCTTATTCTTGTGTGCGGTCCCACCGGCAACGGCAAATCCACAACCCTTGCCTCGATGATCCGGTATATCAATGATCATTTCAATTACAACATTGTTACCATCGAGGACCCTATCGAGTTTATTTTTCATTCAAACAAAAGCTGTATCATCCAGAGAGAAGTGGGTATCGATACAGAAAGTTTTGACAAGGCCTTAAAAGCGGCCATGCGCATGGATCCCGACGTTATCATGGTCGGTGAGATGCGCGATTTGGAAACAATTGACGCGTGCATCAAGGCTGCAGAGACAGGGCATCTGGTCCTTTCGACTCTCCATACGCATAGTGCGGCCTCTACCATCAACCGTGTGGTGGGGTATTTCCCGACGCAGGTGCAGGAGAACATCCGCCACAGACTGGCGGAGAGTCTCGTGGCCACCATTTCTTTGCGGCTTGTAAGGGGCAAGGGCGGCGAGTCCATTTTGCCTGCCCTGGAGGTGATGTATGCGACATCCACCATTAAGGCATGTATCCGCGACGGGCATCTCGATGAGATTGAACAGTATATAGAGAAGGGACGGGATGAATATCAGATGCAGACCCTTGATCAGCATCTGATCCAACTGGTCAGGCAGGAAGCCATTGCTCTTGATGAGGCAAAGCGGATTTCCCGCTCTACGGACCTGGAGACAAAGCTGATCTATTATTAGATAGCACTGAGAATAGGCATTTTCACAAAAGATGGAAAAGCCCTCTCCAGTCTCCCGGGCTAAAAAGGCGATTCACAACAACCCTGACATTATTAATAGCCATTTAAATTATTCAGGTACACAATACAAATATTAATTGTAGCTATAGGCTATGGAAAGGATAACGATGGAACCCTCGGCGAGACGACATATCGGAGGTCAAGGCAAAAAAATTGAAGTCGACGCAGACGGTAATCTAAAATCTGCCGAGGATTGGTGCGAGGAATTAGCAATTTACTTGAGCGAAGAAGATGGGATTAAACTTTCAAAGGACCACTGGGAGGTTATCAATTTCGTGCGCTGGTATTACTTAACCTACCAGAACTGTCCTCATCCCAAATTTATTGTCAAAAACCTCAACAAGAAGTTTGGGGACGGAAAATACACCGTCAAATCTCTCTACGATTTGTTCAAAAAGCAACCAGTAATGAAAGCATGCAAGCATGCCGGCATTCCTTTCACCGCTGGTTGTACCTGATACATACAATAGTTAGGCTGGACGTCTAACCACAGCGTTTATCGCTAAGGTGCCACCGCTGAACTACGGTGTTATGCCACATTACCCTCGGAAATCCGCATTAGTTGCAACTTTTTTAAAGTGAAGACTTCGGTGTTATCAACACTCGCAGGCATCCTTTTTCGCTAAATCAATTTCCCTTAGGC
>DATKOU010000082.1:0-5691 GCA_035524455.1 Thermodesulfovibrionales bacterium
CGACTGAGGAAGGAGAGCGATAATGGCCATTGTGACAATAACCAGGCAGGCGGGGAGTGGCGGTGAGGATATTGGAAAAGGTAGCGCCGAGAGGCTTGGCTATGTGTATGTGGGAAAAGAACGGACATTCCAGGAGCTCGAAAAACACGGGGAAAGGTGGCTGGATTGGGGGAGGAATCTGGACGAGCACTGCCCCACCCTCTGGGAGCATTATGACCCCTCTTTTTCCGGATTTGTGTCCCTGATCGAAGAGAACATCCTTAATTATGCGGTGAAGGACAAGGCAGTCATCATGGGGAGGGGTGCCCACTGGCTCCTCAGGGATATCCCCCACGTTCTAAGAATCCTGATTATCGCCCCGCTGGAGGTGAGAATAAATCGGATAATCGACCACGAACATGTCAATGGAGAGACAGCAACCCGTCTCGTGGAGTTCAGCGATCATGAGAGGTCATGTTACATACATGCGGTGTACCGCAGGAACTGGGTTGATCCCGGCGACTATGACGTGATGTTCGATACCGGCCGCCTCAGTTACGAAGAGGTGATAAAGATGGTGCTGGATGAAATCCCTGAACGGGACAAACAGGCGACCCATGAAGCAAAGGAGAGATTACAACGTCTTGCCCTGGCAGCGAAGGTCAAGGCAGAGATCGCAACAGACTTCAGGTTCTTTGTCCCCACACTGGAGGTTGTTCACGACGGCTCAATGATTGTGGTACGCGGCATTGTACACAGCATCAAGGAACACAAAATGGTGGAGAATATAGCCAGGGCTGTAGCTGCACCCACAGAGATAAAATGTGAACTTCACTACCGTGCAAAATAGGAAGAAGGGCGAATTGTCTGCCACTTTTGGAGACTATTTGTTATAATATTTGCCCCTCTGCAGGGGTGAGCTTTTTGGAGAATATCCGTCAAAGAGGAGGAGATGTATGTCGAAAACCTATAAAATAGCAGTTATTGCTGGTGACGGGACCGGCCCGGAGGTTGTGGCAGAAGGGACCAAGGTGCTGAATGCAGCAGCCCGGAAATACGGGTTCAAACTGGATTACACATCGTTTGATTTCGGCGGCGAACGATATCTGAAGACCGGCGAACTCCTTCCCGAGACCATATTTGATGACCTGAGAAAGTTTGACGCCATCTACCTGGGCGCGATCGGGCACCCTGAGGTAAAACCGGGGGTCCTGGAAAAGGGCATACTCCTCAGGATGAGGTTTGAGCTGGACCAATATATCAATCTCCGTCCCGTGAAGCTCTTTCCCGGGGTTGACTGCCCGCTGAAAAACAAAAAACCCGAGGACATCGACTTTGTGGTGGTGAGGGAAAACACGGAAGGGCTCTATACCGGTGCAGGCGGATTCCTGCGGAAGGGAACCCCTGATGAGATCGCAACCCAGGTCTCGGTGAATACAAGGAAGGGTGCGGAACGATGTATCCGGTTCGCCTTTGACCTTACCAAAAAGAGGAACAAGGCGCACAAGCTCACCCTCTGCGGCAAGACAAATGTCCTTACCTATGCCTTCGATCTTTGGGAAAGGGCATTCTATGAAGTGGGAAAGGAGTATCCTGGCATAAAGACCGACTATGCCCATGTGGATGCCATTACCATGTGGTTTGTGAAAAACCCTGAATGGTTCGATGTGATTGTCACGGACAATCTGTTTGGGGACATTATTACCGACCTTGGAGCCATGATCCAGGGAGGGCTCGGCATTGCTGCGGGAGGGAATATCAATCCCAAAGGGGTCTCGATGTTCGAGCCCATGGGTGGTTCTGCCCCGAAATATAAGGGGAAAAACGTCATAAACCCCCTTGCGGCAATCCTGGCAGCCGGCCTGATGCTCGATAATCTCGGGGAAGCCAAGGGAGCAGAAGCGGTGGAAAAGGCAGTAATGGAACTCACCGCAACCAAGATCAAGGGCCTCGCTGCAGGGAGCATGGGGTATTCCACCACAGAAGTGGGGGATATGGCTGCGGATATTGTCGGGAGATAGATTTTTCTTCCCAAAAAACGGCGGTTATGGTAAAATTTTTTGCTTTCAAGACGGGGAGAGTCTTGAGAAAAAACAACATCCTAAATAATTCAAAAAAAGTGATGGTTCGCAAATTCTTCGCAGGAGGCATGCTATGGCTGTAAAAAAACATGTGTACTTCTTTGGCAGTGGAAAGGCCGATGGGAGCGGCAAGATGAAGGACCTGTTGGGCGGTAAGGGAGCGGGACTTGCCGAGATGACAAACCTCAAGATCCCGGTTCCCGCAGGATTTACCATTACCACCGAGGCTTGCAACGAATACTTCAGAAACAAAAAGAAATATCCGCCCGGCATGTGGGACCAGGTGCTGGCGAACCTCAAGAAGGTAGAGAAGGCGATGGGAATGAAGCTTGGGGACAAAGAGAATCCCCTCCTTGTTTCGGTTCGTTCAGGGGCCAAGTTTTCCATGCCCGGCATGATGGATACAGTCCTGAACCTCGGTCTTAACGGAACCACTCTCCAGGCCCTTATCAGGAAAACCGGAAATGAGCGCTTTGCCTATGACGCATACAGAAGGTTCATTACCATGTTCGGAACAATCGTTATGGGGATAGAGAGGCAGGTATTCGAAAAGGCCCTTGACAGAATGAAGGAGAAGAAAGGCGTTCATCTCGACACACAGCTTCCCGCAGAGGACCTCAAGGAACTGGTTAGGGAATTCAAGGGGATTTATCAGGCAGAGACAGGGACCGAATTTCCCGAAGACGCCCTTGAGCAGCTTAAACTTGCCATCAACGCGGTCTTCGGGTCATGGTTCGGGGACAGGGCGGTCAAGTACAGGAAGCTCAACGCCATACCGGACAACCTCGGAACTGCGTGTAATGTCCAGGCCATGGTCTTTGGAAATATGGGAGAAAATTCGGGAACCGGTGTAGGCTTCACAAGAGATCCCTCTACCGGGGAGAAACGGTTCTTTGCGGAATGCCTCATCAATGCCCAGGGTGAAGACGTAGTTGCGGGTATAAGGACTCCTCTTCACATAGATGAACTGAAGAAGAGGTTGCCCGCCGCCTATAAGGAGCTTGACAGCATTTACAAGAAGCTCGAGAAGCATTATACGGACATGCTTGATATCGAGTTCACGGTTCAGGAAGGCAAGCTTTACATGCTCCAGACCAGGGTTGGTAAGAGGACTGCTGCGGCGGCACTCAGGATTGCCATCGACATGGTAAAGGAGAAGCTTATCGACAAGAAGACCGCGGTCATGAGGATAGACCCTGACCAGCTGGACCAGCTTCTCCACCCCATGATAGATACCAAGGCAGCTGTCAAGGTCATTGCCAAGGGACTTCCCGCCTCGCCCGGAGCTGCGGTGGGTAAGGTTGTCTTCTCCGCGGATGATGCCGAGAAAGCGGCAGCACGCAATGAGAAGGTCATCTTGGTGAGAGCCGAGACATCCCCTGAAGATATAGGGGGAATGTATGCGGCCCAGGGCATACTCACTGCCCGGGGAGGGATGACCTCCCATGCAGCGGTTGTGGCAAGGGGCATGGGGAAATGCTGCGTGGCTGGCTGCGGTGACATCAATATCAATGAAGAGCTGAAACATTTTATGGTGGGTCCCCATGTCATCAAAGAGGGGGATTACATCACCCTCAATGGAAGCATCGGTCAGGTAATCCTCGGACAGGTTCCTCTCATACAGCCCGAACTTACCAAAGACTTCGGCACGATCATGAAGTGGAGCGATGAATTCAGGAAAATAGGGGTGAGGGCAAATGCCGATACACTTGTTGATGCCCGTCTGTCGAGGCAGTTCGGTGCAGAAGGCATAGGACTCGTGAGGACAGAGCATATGTTCTTTGAGGTTGACAGGATCAAGGCGGTGCGTGAGATGATCCTCTCAGACGATACCGCGGGCAGGAGAAAGGCCCTTGAGAAGATTTTACCCATGCAGAGGGGCGATTTTGTCGCCATATTCACCGAGATGAAGGGTCTGCCGGTGACCATACGGCTCCTTGACCCTCCGTTGCATGAGTTTCTCCCCAAGACGGACGAGGAACTCCATCTGCTTGCGGAAGACATGAATGTCTCCTTCGAGAAGCTTAAGGCGAGGAATAAGTCCCTCCATGAGTTTAACCCCATGCTCGGCCACAGGGGATGCAGGCTTGGCATCACCTACCCTGAGATCTACGAGATGCAGGTCCAGGCGATCATTGAGGCCGCCTGTGAGGTTGCGAAGAAAAAGATAAAGGTCATTCCCGAGATCATGATCCCCCTGGTTGCAGATGTGAGGGAACAGGAGGTTATGAGGGAGATGACGGTGCGCATTGCAGATGAGATTATCAAGAAGCATAAGATAAAGATTCCTTACGCCGTAGGGTGCATGATCGAAATTGCCCGCGCTGCCCTGACCGCGGATGAGATAGCAACGCAGGCGGAGTTCTTCTCCATGGGCACGAATGACCTTACCCAGACCACCTTCGGGCTCTCACGTGACGACGCAGGCAGGTTCCTCCCCTACTATATAGAAAAGGGGATACTGCCGGATGATCCCTTCATGACCATTGATCGCAAAGGGGTTGGTGCGATGATGAGGATGGCGGTTGAAAAGGGTAGGAGAACCAGGAAGAATCTGAAGATAGGGATTTGCGGGGAACAGGTGGATCCCAGGTCAGTAGAGTTCTGCGATGAGATCGGACTTACCTATGTGAGCGCTTCACCTTACCGGATTCCCATTGCCCGTCTCTCGGGAGCACATGCAGCGCTCAAGAGGAAAATGAAAAAGGACCTGAGCAAGGCATCGGTCTGACGCGGTCACCCTGAATTGTCAAAAGGCTTCTCTTACATGCACGTAAGAGAAGCATTTTCATTGGGTGGACTATTTACACGCCCTAGCTGTCCCGGCTGCGCTCTATAACCAATTTTTCCAATTGTTCACGGTACTGTTGTAATGCTTCCTCGACCCGTTTTCGGTCTGTGATGTCCTGCCATATGGCTTGAATGACTTCGCGACCGAATAACTTCAGTGCCCGTGCATTCACACGGACATCCCTTATTTCCCCGTTTTTGGTTTTATGCTTCACTTCGAATTCGCAGCTGCCTTTATTTAACACTTCCCTGATCCTGTCGTGTATCTCTTCTGTACTCTGGGGATTGATATCAAAGAGACGGAGCTTCGCGAACTCCTCCCTCGAATACCCAAGCTCACGGCGAGCCGTCTCATTGAATTCAACTATATTCCCGTTCGTATCCATGATTAAAATACCATAAGGAGACTGTTCAAATATTGCATGGTAACGGCGTTCTGCTTCACCCTCTTTTTTCAGTTTGGTGATGTCTTTAGAAACGATACTCACTGCTCTCACCTCTTTGGCCGGTCCTTTGATCGGGCTCAATGTGCGGAGAAAGTATCTGCCGTCCCTCGCACTTCTCAGTTCTTGCTGCAACGGTTCGCCTGTCTCAAATACCCTGTTCAATTTCTCGCGGAAAACGACTACTTCTTCCGGCGTATGAAAGTCGCTAAAGGCCTTTCCCATATACTCTTTATCGAAGACCATACCCAGTCTGGTACGGTGCTTGGCGTTCATAAACAAATATTCGCCATTCCTGTTCACCACATATATTGAATTATCGGTGGTCTCAACGAGAGAGCGAAACTTTTCCTCACTCTCCTGAAGTGCCTCTTCAGACGTACTGAGGTCTTTGATGT
>DATKOU010000083.1:0-2677 GCA_035524455.1 Thermodesulfovibrionales bacterium
CTCCTTGTTTCTCCACATACACCCCGCCGTATCTCGCATTCCATAGCCTGGTCTGGACAATCAGTGCAAAGTATGACCTGGCCTCATCCCTCACGGTCTCGAATAGAAGGGTGTTACTCCTCAGATACCCCCCGAGGAAAATGAGAGAAAGAAAGAGCGCGATGATGAGGCTCAGGGAGATGAGAAACACCTTTACTTCACCAAAAGCCTCAAAAGGTCTTAGCAATATTCTCATCAGTGGATGGGCCTTCCTGCAAAGATCTCTGCTCCCGATAACTGATTGTCATATCCTTACCCCATTATAATACATATCGGGGGATGGAATTGAAGGTATTTCGTTTATTTCTTGCGTAGATGCTTTACCTTTACAAAAGGGCCCTGTTTCATTATTATTTAAAGATGAAGACCGTGAGAATTGCCCTTGCCCAGATTAACCCCATTGTAGGGGACCTGGAGGGCAATACGGAGAAGATCATCCATTACATCCGGAGGGCGGAAGAGAATTCCTCTGATATCGTCGCTTTCCCTGAACTTTCGGTGAGCGGCTACCCTCCCGAAGACCTCCTGCTAAAGCCCCAGTTCATAAAGGACAACCTGGATGCCCTTAGGAGAATCAAGGAAGAGGTCTGGGATATCACCGCAATCGTGGGCTTTGTGGACAGGAAAAATGATATCTATAATGCCGCTGCCCTGCTTCATAACAAGACCTTGGTAGATACCTATCACAAGATGTACCTTCCCAATTACGGTGTCTTCGATGAATTCAGGTATTTCCAGGCAGGTACCAGGTTTCCTCTCTATGGTATTGGTGATGTCACCGTTGGGGTGAACATATGTGAGGATATATGGTATCCCGAAGGGCCTGCGCACATTCAGTCCCTGTTTGGGGCAGAGGTAATCATCAATATCAACGCATCTCCTTACCATATCGGCAAGGCAGCGTTCAGGGAGAAGATGCTCTCCACAAGGGCAACGGATAATGCGGTAGCAATTGCATATCTGAATACCGTGGGGGGCCAGGATGAACTTGTCTTTGACGGACACAGCCTTGTGATCGATGAAAAAGGCGAGATTATCTGCCGGGGGAAACAGTTTGAAGAAGACCTCATCATTGTGGACCTGAATCTCGATGCGGTATTTATACGGAGGCTCCATGACCCACGCAGAAGACAGGAAGAGATCGCAGCTGCGGAACGGTCGAAGGTGGAAAAGATCGTGATTTCCCATGAGAGGCCTCAGAGAACAGCGAAGCCAGTACCCAGGAGAGAGAGCCGGATTATGGACCCTGTTGAGGAGGTCTATAATGCCCTTGTGCTCGCAACGGCTGACTATGTGACCAAAAACAGGTTCTGGTCTGTGATCATCGGAATGAGCGGAGGAGTTGACTCAAGCCTTGTGGCAACTATTGCGGTGGATGCCCTAGGGAAGAATAATGTGAAAGGGCTGTTCATGCCATCAAAATATACCTCAATGGAAAGCAGAGAAGATGCGGCCGGACTTGCCCAAAACCTGGATATCGAACTTATGGAAGTTCCCATTACAGGGATCTATAGCGCGTATCTTGAGACACTGGAAAAAGAATTTAAAGGTCTCCCCCCTGATGCCACTGAAGAGAATCTCCAGGCGAGGATCAGGGGAAACATTCTTATGGCATTCTCGAATAAATTTGGCTGGCTGGTGTTGACCACAGGGAACAAGTCAGAGATGAGTGTCGGATATGCGACGCTCTATGGAGATATGGCAGGGGGTTTCGCGGTGATCAAGGATGTTCCAAAAACCATGGTGTATGATTTGTGCAGATGGAGGAATACGAAGGGAGATAAGGCACTGATGCCTGAGAGGGTATTGTGGAAAGAGCCGTCTGCTGAGCTTAAACCTGATCAGAAGGACACAGATGTACTCCCTCCCTATCAGGTGCTTGACCCTGTCCTGAAGGCCTATGTGGAAGACGACAGGAGTTTCGAGGAACTGGCCTCGCTTGGGTGTGAGGCTGAGTGTGTGGAGAAGATCATCAGCATGATCGACAAAAGCGAGTATAAGAGGAGGCAATCTCCCCCAGGGATAAAAATCACCCAAAGGGCTTTTGGAAGGGACCGGAGGTTTCCCATTACAAGCCGCTATAAAAGTTATTGAAAAGGCACACGGAGATGCATCCTGGAATGTGCATGGTTCTTCTCCCGCTTCATGCGGAGGAATATTCATGTTTTGTATTTGTGAGGAGGCAGGGATGGGCTTTTTAAAGGGATTAATAATTGTCTTGTTGACTTTATGGTGTACTGGCATAGTCGTTGCGGCTGAGCCATCCGACATTCAGTTTACCAAACAGCCGGAAATACAGCAGGTGAGACCGCAAAAGCCGGTGAAGATAAGATTGCACAGGAATGCAAAGGGTGAATATTCATGGGATCTCAACGGCGATAATGTTGATGAAATCGTGAACGCAGACAAAAAACTGAGAAAGTTATTAAAGGTTCAGTAAGAGATTCAGTGAGGTTCTTTTAAAGGAGGGAGTGCATGGAGAAATTTGCGATCAGAGAGGTTATTGAACAGGCAGTACAGACCGAGAAGCTGGGATTTCAGTTCTACACCACAACAGCGGAGAAATTCGACAAAGAAAAGGATCTCCAGAAGCTCTTCTCAACCCTTGCGGATAAGGAACGGGTGCACGAAAAGCGGT
>DATKOU010000084.1:0-9994 GCA_035524455.1 Thermodesulfovibrionales bacterium
AGAAATATTGCCGATTTTTTCGGGAGCATCTTTTTTATGGCGAGAAAGACTTCATCCGAAGTGATGGCATACATGCACCTCAGATCTTTGTCCTTACATGAGCGCTCAAAACAGGGGCTGCAGGAGAGCGGGTGACGTATCACCACACTGCCCTCCCCCGCAGGGCCTGTGAGACCCGGATCTGTGGAGCCAAAGAGGGCCACCAAGGGGGTCCCCACCGCGTACGCGACATGCATAGGGCCTGAATCATTTGAAAGGAACACATCGCATTCCGAAATAGCAGAAATAAGTTCTCTGAGGGACGTTTTCCCCGCCAGATTCAGCAACGAGTTACTCACATCCTCTGACTGTATCGAAGCGATACGTGTGGTAAGTGTCGTATCATCTAAACCCGTGCCCTCCCCCTTGCCGCCGCTTTGCCTCCGCAAAGCCCACGCAGGTTTTGATTTACGACCTTCCACCATTTTTTCAATCTCCTGAGAAACGCCTTCCTCGCTCTTTCCTCCAAAGATTATGACACTCCCTCCGGTATCATTTATGAACCAATCGGCAACCTCTGCAAACCTGTCAGGCAGCCATCTCTTTGCAGAGCCATAGGCAGCACCAGGGTTTATCCCAAGGACCGGCCTCTCCAGCCTAGAGAGGGCATTGCGAGCTGCCAAACGTTCTTCCAGAGAGAGATGAATCCAAGGTTGCGTGTTCTCTGCGCTTATCCCCGATGCCCGTAAAAGATTGAGATAGTACTCTATATGATGCATCTTCCTGTCATCGTCATTGAAGGGGATGGGTTTTGTGAGGAGAAATCCCCTCCCGTCCCTGCTATACCCCGTCCTTTGGGGAATTCCCGCGAGGAAGGTTATCAACGCTGCATCAAATGCATTCTGGAAGAGGATGGTTCTTGAAAAATGCTTCTTCCTTAACCGTTGGGAGAGTATGAATTTCCCGAAAGCCCCCTGGAACCTCTCTTCATAAAGGATGATCTCATCAATAGAGGGGTTCTTCTCAAAAATCGCTGCAACAGCGGGTTTTACCAACAGGCTTATCTTTGATTCAGGGTGGGCCTTTCTTAATGCCTTCAGCGTGGGCAGGGTCATTACCGCATCACCCATCCAGTTCACACCCCTCACAAGTATCTTTTCTGACATGTGTTAATTTACCACAAAAAGAAAGGAGGGTGCGTTAAGAGACTGTGTCAATCTTCAGCTAATACGAAATGGTGTGCTCGTTTTCCCCACTCACCGACTTTTCAAAATGAACAATGCATTAAAAAAGAGAAGCACTATATAATTTCCTGTGACAAAAGCAGATTCACGCACGTTCCTCGTAATGGGTGACCAGAGGACTGTAGCCTTCATCTGCCAACGTCTTTGCAAGACCAAATGCTTCCTCCCTTCGCTGAAATTTTCCCACCCTCACTCTATAATGAGTGGTCTTCTTAATCTTCGCTTCGATGATATACACATCTTTGTATTTCAGCTCCAGGCTTGCCTTCAGGTGAAGGGCGTTGTCCAGTTCTTTGAATGAGCCTACCTGCACCGTGTAAGGCCCGCCTGATGAGACATACCGCACCTCCTTCACATAACTAGTGTCCCTTCCGAGATAGGTGATCTTCACCCTCGCCTGTCCAGGGCCTATGAGGCCTATCTCCTTTGCAGCTGCGTAAGAGAGATCCAGGTCCCTTCCCGAGACAAAAGGTCCCCGGTCATTGACAGTGCACTTCACTGACCTGCCGTTGGCAGTATTGGTCACTTCCAGCACAGAACCAAAGGGGAGTTCTTTATGCGCGCAGGTGAGGTCATACATGTTGAATCTCTCTCCTGAGGCAGTGTTTTTCCCGTGGAATTCCGGGCCGTACCATGTTGCCACACCGCTGCCTGTATCACCACGGGTCTGGTAGCGGGCTGAACTGCAGGATGTAGTAAAAGAAACTGCAAGAAGTAGGATTATGCAGTTGAGATTGATGATGAGGCTCGTCCGGAGCGAGGCAAGATGCCCTGAGTTATTGGTGCGGCAGCTCATGCGCCGCACAGCACCGAAATGTGATGACATCGCGTTTAGGTGCACGGACATAATTCGTAAGACAAAGAGCGAATGTGTCTTGCCAGAACCCGGATGGGCCTCATAAACACACCGTTTATTGACGATATACGGTAAGGTCTCTGAAACACCTAGCCACCGTGCTCTCTACTCTTTACCCTTGCCCGTTACAGGATGTATCTGCTGAGGTCCTCGTCCTTCACTATATCGGACAGCTGTGATTTCACATAGGCCCTGTCGATGACCAATTTCCCGTTCTTTCTCTCAGGGGCCTCAAATGATACCTCCTCAAGGAGTTTTTCCAGAACCGTGTGGAGCCTCCGTGCCCCTATGTTCTCCATTTTCTCATTCACTGCTGCGGCAATATTCGAAATCTCATCTATGGCATCATCGGTAAACTCGATGTCCATATCCTCGGTGGCCAGCAATGCCCTGTACTGCTTGGTCAGTGCGTTATAGGGCTCCTTGAGGATGCGCACAAACTCGTCTTTGCCCAGGGGCTCCAGTTCCACCCGTATAGGAAATCTTCCCTGGAGCTCGGGGATAAGGTCAGAGGGCTTTGTCATGTGGAACGCACCTGCAGCAATGAAGAGGATATGGTCTGTGCGCACTGGCCCGTGCTTTGTGGTCACTGTGGAGCCTTCCACAATGGGCAGGAGGTCCCTCTGCACACCCTCGCGGGATACGTCAGGGCCATAGGAAGAACCCTTGCTGGCTATCTTGTCAATCTCGTCAATAAATACTATCCCACCCTGCTCCACCCGTTGAATGGCCTCCTTGGTCACCTTCTCCATATCGATGAGCTTATTGCCCTCTTCCTGGATAAGAAGGTTCATGGCTTCCGGGACCCTTACCTTTTTCCTCTTCTGTTTTTCGGGAAGAAAATTCCCCAGCATCTCCTTGAGATTAATCTCAAGGTCTTCAAGCCCCACATTGGAAACAATGCCGAAGGGCATGGACTTTTCCTTCACTTCAATGTCAACATACCTTGAATCCAGCTTTCCCTCATGGAACTGCTGTCTCAGCCTTTCCCTCGTCTCCCTGTATTTCTCCCTCTCTTCCTCTGTGTCAACCCCTCGCACCGTCCTTGGCTGGGGGAGGAGATAATCGAGGAGCCTGTCCTCAGCAAGGGCTTTGGCCCTCTCCTGGACCTTTTCGATATGCTCTGTCTTGACCATATTAAGGGATATCTCGGTGAGGTCCCTTATGAGGGACTCTACGTCGCGGCCCACATAGCCCACCTCGGTGAACTTTGATGCCTCAATCTTCAGGAAAGGCGCATTGGCCAGTCTGGCAAGCCGCCTCGCAATCTCGGTCTTCCCCACGCCCGTGGGCCCTATCATGATGATGTTCTTGGGAAGGACCTCGTCCTTGATGTCTTCGGAGAGCCGCTGCCTCCTCCATCTGTTCCTCAATGCAATAGCCACCGCCTTTTTGGCCTTATGCTGGCCAATGATGTAGCGGTCAAGTTCCTCCACTATCCTCTTTGGGGTAAGATTATCCATTCAGCTCCTCTATTGTTATGACCTTATTGGTGTATATACATATGGACGCAGCGATCTCCATTGCCTTCTCCACAATCTCCTTGGCAGACAAGCCTGTATTCTCGTAAAGTGCGTTCGCAGCCGCCTGCGCGTAAGGACCTCCTGAACCGATTGCAGCAATTCCTGTCTCCGGCTCGATCACATCTCCTGTCCCAGAGATGATGAAGGTATGTTCAGCATCAGAGATGATCAGGAGTGCCTCCAGTCTCCGCAATACCTTGTCGGTCCTCCAGTCTTTGGCCAGTTCAACCGCAGCCCTGGTGAGGTTGCCCCTGTATGACTCGAGCTTTGCCTCAAATTTTTCGAAAAGGGTAAAGGCATCCGCAGTGGCTCCTGAGAAGCCTGCAATAACCTTGTTATTGAACATCCTCCTTATCTTTTTTGCATTGTGTTTGAGCACGGTATTGCCGAAGGTGACCTGACCATCTCCCCCGATGGCTACCTTCCCGTCTTTTCTGACACAGAGAATCGTTGTCCCTTTAATCACGTGTATGCTCCTTCCCGTTTTCCCCTGCAAGGGGGTGGGCCTTATCATAGACATCCATCAGGTGCGTAATATCCAGATGGGTATATTTCTGCGTTGTGGAAAGGGATGAATGACCCAGAAGCTCCTGAATCACCCTCAGATCAGCCCCGCCCTGGAGAAGGTGCGTTGCAAAGGTATGCCTGAGGGTATGGGGCCCTATCCTGCTGTCAAGCAATATCGCCCTCGCATATTTTACTACTATACGTCTTGCCCCCCTGTCTGTCAACCGTAAGCCACCCCTGTTCAGGAAAAGGGCCTTGTCTTTCTTTTTCAGGATAACCCTCTCGATCATGTAAGTCTTAAGAGCTTCCAGGGCCTTCCTCCCCACGGGAACAATCCGCTCTTTTTTCCCCTTTCCTCTCACCTTCACAAGCCCCTCTCGGATGTTCATGTCTTCTGCATTCAGTCCTGACAGTTCACCAACCCTGAGACCACTGGAGTAGAGAAGTTCAAGAATGGCCCTGTCCCGCGCCGGGAGAAATCCTATTCCTTCCGGCTTCTCGATGAGCGAAAAGACATCATCCACAGTGAGGAACTTGGGGAGGAGTTTCGGCATCTTCGGAGTATTCACGAGGCGTGCCGGATTTGTCTTTATGATACCCTCCCTGTGCATGAACCTGAAGAATGACCGCACCGTGGCCAGTCTCCTGCCCACTGTACTCTTCTTAAGACCCTTGCCCATCTGCGCTGCCACAAAGCCTCTCACATCCATAAAATCAACAGACTCCACGTCAGAATGAATCTCCTCGGAAAATACATCCAGGTCTTTACGATACGACCTTATGGTGTGCGCTGAGGCGCCCCTTTCAGTGGCAAGGTATCTCAAAAATTTTTCGATCTCCTCTTTCATGCGCCCACCTGTTCAAGATAGGCCGACCAGTCGGATATGGCCCTTTCCACAATCATCCTCCTTTTCAGTTCCTTCTTCTTTATGCCTGAGTTCACTGCAGGGAAGAGACCAAAGTGTACGTTGCTTGGCTGGAAATTCTTGGTGGGTAATGTGATATGGTGAATCAGAGAACCATGAGCAGTGGTCACCGGTGTCTCCACAGATTCCTTCCCCCTTATCTTCCTTGAGGCATTTATGCCTGCCACTAGACCCATTGCAGTGGACTCTATATATCCCTCGACCCCCGTAATCTGGCCCGCGAGGTATACCGCAGGGCAGGCCTTTAATGTCAAATCCCTTTCCAGTGATTCCGGAGCATTGATAAACGTGTTCCTGTGCACACTGCCATACCTGAGAAACTCGGCCTTTTCAAGTCCGGGGATCATGCTGAAGACCCTCTTCTGCTCAGGCCATTTAAGCCGGGTCTGGAAACCCACCATATTATATGCAGACCTCTCTCTGTTTTCAGGTCTCAACTGCACAACCGCGTAAGGTTCCCTTCCCGTCTTCGGAGCCGGAAGGCCCACGGGCTTCATGGGGCCGAACCTCAGCGTGTCCTTTCCTCTCAGTGCCATAACTTCCACAGGCATGCAGCCCTCAAAGACCTTTTCATTCTCAAAGACCCTGATGTTTACCCTGTCAGCCTCTGACAGGGCACCGAAAAATGTCTCGTATTCGTCCTTTGTCATGGGGCAGTTAATATAGTCATCGCCGCCCTTTCCGTATCTTGACCCAAAATAGACCTTCCCGTACCCGATGCTCTCCGCGTCAATGATGGGCGCGATGGCGTCATAGAAATGGAGATACTCATGCCCCAGAAGTTTCTTCAGGGATTCTGCCATAGGGCCAGATGTCAAGGGTCCGGTGGCAAGAACAGAGGGCAAATCCTGTAATGCACTCACTTCTTCCCGGATGATAGTGATTAGAGGGCTGTCAGAGAGGGCGTTAGTCAGGAATTCCGCAAATGCTCCTCTGTCCACTGCGAGGGCACTTCCTGCAGGGATCCTGGATGCAACTGCTGCCTTCATAATGAGAGATTCAGCCATTTCAAGCTCCTTCTTCAGGAGGCCGGGTGCGCTCAGAATATCAGCAGAGCGCAACGAATTGGAACAGACCAGTTCTCCCAGCAGCCCTGTCTTGTGGGCTTCGGTAAGCCTCGCAGGTCTCATCTCGAAGAGCGTCACCTCAACTCCCCTCCTTGCTGCCTGCCATGCAGCCTCGCATCCTGCGAGCCCGCCGCCAATAACAATCAATCCGGCCATTGATTTATTTTAGTTTTCTCCACTAGTTCTTGCAAGGCGGCAATTCCTGGGATTTCCCGCAAAAAGAAGGCCTGCCCTGTCCTTTGTGAGAATTCTCTTGGAATAACCCTTGGAAATGGGTTGGATAATTTCTTCAGGCGGGGGTATACTGTGATTATGGAATTATGCCCGGTTTGCGAACAACCTTCAGGTCAATGCATCTGTTGTCCTGAGTGAGGGCACGTATGTCTCCTGGATCTGGGAGAACCATACTGTCCTGTATGCAAACCAGCCCCCCTGCAAACCACCATCTGGCAGCAAGAAAGACGATAGTAAATGAAGTTCCCTATGGTATAATCTGGTATGCTTTCAAAATGGGTGTATCCCTTGTCACTGCTTCTTTCCTTCACCCTCTTCCCCTCATCCCTTTTTTCAAAAGAGACGCCTCCTGAGGTAATGGTCATCACGCTTGATGGCGTTATCAATCCTGTGGCCTCTGAATTCATAAGCAAGAGTATAAAAAAGGCCACCAAGAGGGGCGTTGAGGCCCTGGTGGTCGAGCTCGATACCCCCGGCGGCCTGGATACCTCCATGAGAATGATCGTAAAGGAGATCGTGGGGAGTGAGGTGCCTGTAGTGGTCTTTGTCGCACCCAGCGGCGCAAGGGCGGCCTCTGCGGGTGTTTTTATTACCATTGCAGCGCATATCGCCGCAATGGCTCCCGGTACCAACATCGGGGCAGCGCACCCGGTGGGGCTTGGTGAAAAAATGGATAAGACAATAGCAGAAAAGGCGACGAATGATGCCGCAGCATATATCAAATCACTTGCAGAGAGAAAGGGAAGAAATGCAGCGTGGGCAGAAAAGGCGGTGAGGGAAAGCATATCTGCCACCGAGGTTGAGGCATTAAGGGACCATGTAATTGACATAGTGAGCAAAGATCTCACTACACTCCTCGTTGACATTAATGGCAGGAAGATCCAGACCGCTCTTGCGGAGAAGGTTCTCAGGACAAAAGACGCGAAGATAACACGGGAAGAGACGGGATTGAGGCAGAAGATACTGAATTTCATCAGTGATCCTAATGTGGCCTATATACTGATGCTCCTTGGCTTCTACGGTCTCTTTTTTGAACTCACCAACCCGGGTGCCATTTTCCCAGGCGTGATCGGAGGCATATGCCTTATCCTCGCGTTTTACGCATTCCAGACGCTGCCGGTAAACTACGCAGGCCTCCTCCTCATCATCCTCGCCATCATTCTCTTTATTCTGGAGGTGAAGATTGTTTCCCATGGGGTATTGACTATTGGGGGTGTCATCGCCATGATTATAGGTTCCCTCATGCTCTTTGAGACGCCGGGTCCTTTTGTGAGATTGTCGCTCTATCTCATACTCCCTGCGGTAATGGTTACCGCCCTCTTTTTTAGCCTTACCATCGGGCTTGCGCTCAAAGCACACAAGAGAAAACCAGTGACAGGAAAGGAAGAGCTCGTTGGGATGGAAGGAGTAGCAAGAACAGACATCACTCCGGAAGGGGGCATGGCCTCTCTCCACGGAGAGCTATGGGCCGCATACTCTGAAGAGCGCATTGCAAAAGACAATAAGGTTGTGGTTGAAAGTGTTTCGGGACTAAAACTAAAGGTTCACAAATCAAAAGGAGGGTAATATGGGTAATATGCCAATCATAGGGCCGTCGATTCTGAGCATGGTGTTTGTGATATTTCTTTTCTTCTACTTCCTCTCCAGCGCCATTAAGATACTCAAGGAGTATGAGAGGGGTGTGGTCTTCAGGCTGGGCAGGATAATCCCTATCAAAGGACCGGGTCTTGTGATCATATGGCCTATCATCGACAAGCTCGTGAGGGTCAGTCTCAGAACAGTCACCTTCGATGTCCCTTCACAGGATATAATCACAAAGGACAATATCACGGTGAAGGTCAATGCCGTTGTCTACTTCAGGGTAATCGATCCTATCAGGGCGATCACTGCGGTGGAGGACTTTTTCTATGCGACCTCGCAGATCGCCCAGACCACTCTGAGGTCGATCCTTGGGCAAAGCCAGCTTGACGACCTCCTCACCAAGAGGGACGAACTCAATGCAGAGCTTCAGAAGGTGATCGACTTCCAGACAGAGCCCTGGGGGATAAAGGTGGCTACCGTTGAGGTAAAAAACGTTGACCTTCCTGTTGAGATGCAGCGGGCCATCGCAAAGCAGGCAGAGGCTGAGAGGGAAAGAAGGGCAAAGGTCATCCATGCAGACGGCGAATTTCAGGCATCACAGAAGCTTGCAGATGCAGCACAGATAATGGCAACACAGCCGATGGCGATGCAGTTGAGATACCTTGGGACCCTGACTGAAATTGCGAGTGAAAAGAATTCGACCATAATATTCCCTTTGCCTATCGACCTGATTAAACCATTGTTCGACAGGCTGGAGAAGAAAGAACAATAGGAGGATACATCAATTACAGAGCACAGCAAACTCAGAACAAAGAACCGACTCAGATTCCTTGTACTTCTCATCATACTCGGATTTCTACTCATATGGGCTTCGTACGACCTAGGGATATTTCACCTCCTTATTAAAATTAAGAAATTCTTTTCCAGCGAAGAAAGGATGCGGGCCTTTGTTGATTCATTTGGTCCCCTTGGCTTCATGGCTTTCATTCTCTTGCAGGTGACTCAGGTGGTCGCAGCACCCATACCGGGTGAAGTCACGGGACTGTTGGGAGGCTTCCTCTACGGTCCCGTTCTTGGCGTAGTCCTTTCCACCATTGGTCTCACTATCGGTTCGTATGTTGCGTTTGCCCTCGCCCGCGTTTTCGGAAGACCGTTTGTGGACAAGTTTGTGGACAAGAGGGTAATGAAGCGCTTTGATTATCTCCTCCATCACAAGGGCGCGTTCCTGGTCTTTCTCCTCTTTCTCATACCAGGCTTTCCAAAAGACTATCTTTGCTATATCCTAGGCCTGGGGCATCTGTCCACAATGGAATTCCTCGTCATCGGCGGAACGGGCAGGCTTTTCGGTACGATCCTTCTCACCCTCGGCGGCTCCTACATACGGCATCATCAGTATATGAGATTTTTTGTCCTCGCCGGGGTTGCAATAATCGTCGTACTCCTCGCCATGGTATATAGGGACAGGATTGAAAGGCTCTTTAGAAAGTGGCATATATTGAAATACAAAAAAACCAAGAAAAAAAAGGCACAACAGAACCAAACAATGTCGGCAAAATAATTATCTGCAAAGACCTCGGCCTGAAGAGCTCGTAGTCTGACGCTCATCGCAGTCCGTCTTGCATCATTTTCCGTCATTATCGGGAGAATGTCGAGGTCCTTCGTGGCCGGCAATATCGCGCACAGTGCACAAAAAGCCTTTCCTCGCTGCATGTGCAAGAATGCACTGCTAAACCAATAGAGTCTCCAAAGCTCTGCGAACACTTTCGAAGCCAAAAACATTACTCTATTACATCCTTTCCTCCTGCAAAAAAAGCCTAAAGAAAAGCAAGAAATGTATAGAAATTAGTTCTGGGTAGTGTCATACTTATAGAAATAGCCATGAAGAAGCACTGGAAGTCAAACGTGCTAAGTATTAAGAACAAGAGAATTTCTGGCGAGTCTCTGAAACAAATCCTTTCTAATAAAATCACGAATCTTTTTCATGCAATGGGAGGTGATAGGAATTTACGTATTTCGCAAATGACCGAATTATACATAGGTGAGGGAATGCGTACAGCTTTTGCCATGATATGTCACG
>DATKOU010000085.1:0-3667 GCA_035524455.1 Thermodesulfovibrionales bacterium
ACATGGCGGATGACAAAACCTCAGCCTCCTGCATCTGACATCTCCGGCAGCTGGTCCGTCTTCCCTACCGTACAGGGTGTGGAGCAAGGGCCTGTCTGTGAGACCTTTACCCAGGCCGGCAATTTCCTCACTTTTTCTGGCGTCGCTAATGGGCTTGGCATTATAAGCGCGAGCAATATTCAGTTGGTTTTTGTCTCAAATGTTGAGAACTGCCAGATAGCAACTGAAGTCACAGGCACGCTTACTTCTGCGAGTACTATAAGCGGAAATTATACTCAGAAGGGTAATTGCGGGACGTCTCCAGGCGACAAATGGAGGGCAGTAAAAGGATGCTCGTCTACTCAGCTTCCAAGAGGTTTCCCGGATGTCCCTCTAGGGAACTATAACATTACTGTTACTGCCTGTGTTTCAGACACGTGTGCAAGTAGTCAACCTTTTCCATTGACCAACGCTGACATCAATCAATTTGCGCAGGCCCTGTTGAATGCATTGAATTCGGATATAAACCAGTCATGGGGCAGCAGTTGCCAGGCATCGGGATGTAGCTGCACCTCTGCCGTGACCAGTTATACCCCTTGGAATGGCACATCTTTCACGATAACTGATAATTTTTCCATTGTGTGCGCCAGTGGGACCCAAACTGTGTCGTTGCAGTTCACCGTCACAAAGATAACATAAATAAGGTCTTCCAACATGCTCCCTCATCTCCAAGAGCATGAAGCACTGACGGTGGAACACATTGAACGGACGATGCAGTTGTGCAGAGGCGAGTTGACCCATGTGGTGCACTATGCACACACGCTCAAAGAAGAGATAGACAGAGTAAGCGGCTTTATCCAGCTCAATACTTTAGTGGTATGTCCCGCATGTGAGAAGGTCTGCTGCATAAACAAACACGGCTATTATGACCATGAGGATCTTATCTATGTCTTTTCCCTGGGGCAGGAGCGCCCGGTCTATGGAAAGGGGATTGACGATACTGCTCCGTGCCAGTTTCTTTCCGGACAAGGCTGCAGCAGGGAAAGATCGGTGAGACCATTCAGGTGCAACTGGTATTTTTGCGATACCCTTCTCGCACACATGGAACAGGGCCCTGCAAAACCCTACCGCGAATTCATCACCCGCTTTCAGGGAATAATCGAGACGAGACAGAAGATGATGGATGAGTTTTCCTTAATCACCCGGTTCCGGGCTGATTAGTCTTGACCATTCATAAGTTTGACAGAGGTGTCCGGCTCGGCTGGCAATCCGCCTAAGGCGGAAGGGTTATGTGCGTGTCCGCAAGGGCGGACCTTGACAATACAATACATAAGAACAAAGTGTTGTTAGGTGTATAGACCTCGCTCCAGTCAAGGAGGGCCATTGTCTTGCCCGGAGACAGACGCCTCTGTCGAAGCAAAAAAACTCATGAATTATCTGGGTTAGGGTTTCGAATTCAGGTCCCTGTACACGAACATCGTGAAGTCGTAAGGAATCCTGTCATGCCTCAATGCCACAAAGGGGGAGAGGGTCTCGACCGCGAACTGAAAGAGCGCTTCCGGTGAGGTGTAGTGGAGCTCGAAATCTTTTTTCGGATTATGGGCAGAGAGGCCGTTAAAGGCGAGACCAATCCTGCAGCAGGGGAAGAGTTTTTTGAGGGTAAACCTGGTGAGTTCGTCGATTCCCTGGACCCTGAGGTTGAATACCCCGCAAAGAAATATGTAATCAAACTCTTCGCCCATAGTATCCCTCTCTATGTCAAAGACCTCAAACCTGGCTTTAGGGAACTTTTGCCTTGCCATCAGAATAAGGTTTTCGTTTATGTCAACACCGGTGTAATGCGACTCTATCCCCTTGTCCTTCAGGAACTGATAAAAGTCGCCCTTGCCGCACCCGAAATCAAGGACTTTCTTCCCCTCTATCCCATGGGCCATATCGAGCATTGACTCATAACGCGCACGCTGACCCTCCGGAGTCCATCGAAGGGATTCGGGCCTGTCTCCAAAGAAATGAAGCGCACGGTCATAAAAGGAGATCACATACTCCCTGGCAAGCTCATCCATGAATTAGTATACCACCATGGTCGCGGTAATGAGGAACAGGCTGCCCCGTACTAAGCATAAATTAAGTTTTGTTAATTTTTTTCTTGACAAGAAAGGCTTTTATTATTAATATGTTACGTAGAAGAAACTCTTGAGAGGAGGCTGTCGGCATACAATGCAACTTGCTCACAGATTAAAAAGATCATCCCGGAACATTACAAGAATCGCCCTGCTTTGTATCATCGGTACCCTATGCTGGTCCGGACTTGAGCATGCATCAGCCACGCTGGCCAGCGTTGACAAAGTTGTGGTGATTAAGAGCAAGCGGATACTCATGCTTTTGAAGGATGGAGAGATTTTCAAGACGTACAGGGTCTCTCTGGGAAAAAGGCCGGAAGGCCATAAAATAGCATCAGGTGATCAGCGGACACCTGAAGGAAGGTATATCCTGGATTCAAAGAACCCGAACAGCAAGTACCATCTGGCAATCCATATTTCCTATCCCAATGAATTGGACATCATCAATGCCCAGAAGCGCGGGGTCTCCCCCGGGGGGGAAATCATGATTCATGGATTGCCGCCCAAACGCTCCAATGAGTTGAAGGAAATAAACGGATATTCGGATTGGACCAATGGATGCATTGCGCTCACCAATCCCGAGATGGAAGAGATCTGGCAGTTTGTTGCCACTGGTACTCCCATAGAAATCAAGCCGTAAGGCGCCTCACTGCTCATTACTTACGGAATAAGGTTCAGCAGTTTTTCTGCCTGGTGTTTGTCCAGTTCCTTCAGGAGAATGTATTGCTCCAGCGCACCGTTCTTATCGCCGGAAAGGATGAAGGCAACCCCGAGGTTGAAGTGCGTGTCAGAGCTTCTCGGATCAATTGTGATCGCCTGTTTGAAGGCATCAAGGGCCAATGGGTATTCGCCCAGGATGATGTACGCTGCGCCAAGCTTGTTGTACACTGACGGGATGGCCGGATTAATCCTTATGGCATCTTTATATGCGTCCACTGCTTTGGAGTATCTGCCGAGCCGGTAATAGACTAATCCCAGATTCACACATGCGTCGCTGTAGTTGGCATTAATCCCCAGTGCCCGGGCGTATGCGGCAATGGCCTCTTCGTACATCCCGGACTTTTCATAGGAAACGCCCCGCAGGAATTCCTGCTCTGCCATATCAGAGAGACGCGTACCGGGAGGCTCTTCCCTTTTATTCAGAGGCTCAGCAGGGGGAAGCACGGAGAGTCCCTTTGTGAGGTCTCCGTAGAGAGCGAATTCTTTCGAAACATAACGGGAAGGAAATACGATATGCTGGGCCTGTTTCTTCCCATGGATGAGGGTGGAAAGACCTATGACCTCGCCCTTTCGGTTGAACACAGGACTTCCGTCACCCGCAGGAGTGAGGGGAACGGTCACCTGAAAGATACCATCTTGCTTGCGGACACTTCTTATCCTTCCCTCTGACGAGGTGCTATTCCCCCCCGACGTCCTTCCCATCACCACCACTTCTTCCCCCTCCTTTGGTTTGTACCCATTGGCGAGTGTGACCATGGGGAGTTCACGACCCCGGATCGTAATCAGGACAAGGCCGTTACGACAATCATCTGAAAGCAATTGCTTCATAGGGAGAGAGGTCCCGTCTG
>DATKOU010000086.1:0-7332 GCA_035524455.1 Thermodesulfovibrionales bacterium
GATCCTGGCAGGTTTTGTGCCTGGCGGTCCCGGTATTCCGTATGCCTTCGAATATGCGCTCAAGTGTCTTGATATTGAGGCAAAATTCAGGAAAGGCGAGAAGTGGGAGTATCTGCCTGCTCCGAAATTTGACCACGGGGTATTCTGAGCGGCATCGTGAATAAAGGAATGAACAATCCCGCAAAGCTCTTCATAGTGGTGTGTGATGTCTCAAAGGTCGGTACAGGTGGAGATCTTTGCGATGGTGTCTCACTATGTGTTGAATATGCCGAAGATAGCGTTAATTCGACCTGTGAGAGAGATAAGGGAGATGCATTTCAACAACATCAAAATCAAATATTGTGAGGAGGTCTGTTATGAAGTATGGAGCAAGAAACAATATTACTGCGACAGTAAAATCGGTCAAAAAGGGAGATATTATGTCGCTTGTAAAATACGATATCACGCAACCGACTGAGATGGCTTCGGTCCTTACGACAGAGTCGGCGGAGGATCTTGAGCTTAAGCCGGGAGATAAGGTCCAGCTTATTATCAAGGCAATTCATGTCCTGCCGGCAAAAGAGGAGAGGTGATTTTTTTAACCATACAGGTTTAAAAATAGGAGATTGTCATGATTATTGACGCAAGAGGCCAGGATTGCCCGAAGCCTGTTATGATGGCGGAAGAAGCCCTGTCGAAAATAACAGAAGGCATTGTTGAAGTCATTGTTGACAATGAAGCCTCGGCAGACAATCTTGCATTGTTCGCGAAGAGCAATGCTTTTTCTGCCAAGACAATCAGGGAAGGTAAAGACTGGCGGGTGAAGATCGTGAAAGGATATTCATGTGCTCCCGCGGCCGGTGACAGGAATGTACCAGAGACAGAACAAACCTTGCTGCTTGTTGTTGGCACTGATACGATGGGAAAAGAAGAAGATCTCGGCAAAATTCTGATGAAGGCCTATTTCGAAACCATAAAGGCCTATAAACAAGTTCCCCATACAGTCTTTTTTCTGAATGCGGGCGTGAACCTTACGACTACAAATGCTGACATCTGGCCGATCCTAAGAGAAATCGAGGCGATGGGTGTCGAAATGTATTCCTGTGGAACATGTCTCAAACATTATGGACTTGAGAACGAACTGAAGGTGGGCCACAGAGGAACGACAAACCATATTGTAGAAGGCATGAAGGATTTTGATAAGACAGTGTGGATAGGTTAAAGGATTAACACGTCTCCGTCGGCCTCTCAAGTGACTCCCTGTTTATCAGACCCTGTTTACAGATATTTCACATGTGCGGCGTTCTACACTTAACCTTACTCTCCGTCCAATCGGTTCGCCGAGTATTTCTACTTGTACATCTCACCTTCGGCAAAAAACGGTCAGTTTCGATTACAGGAAGAAAACGAAAAAGAACTCTTAACTGTTTGGATGGAAAACCGCAACAGTTGTAACATCCAACACCTATCTACATAGCAGGTGGAGATGATATTCCAGACTGAGGTAGGGGATCAGTCATAGAGGCGGGAGATACCCATCGGGAGACAGGCTGGTAGCAAGCATAACCATGTTGATCTCGCGATGCTCTGTCCAGCTGCTGGATTCTCTGTTAGTGCGCTCAACCCAGAATGCATTGGTCAGCTCACTCAGATGGACGTACTCCATGAGGTTTCTGATACGCGAATGGACATCATGCCGCTTCTTGAAGGCATCCGGATATTGCTCAATCAACACTTGAAGTCTCTCAATGGCCTGTAATCCGATCGACAATCCCAGCTCTCGAAATGCCAGCCGGTAATGAGCGGGGAGCTTGAAGGGAGACTTTCTCGCAAAGTAGTCCAATCCTGTGAGCGAATCATCCAAAACAGTCCCGAGGAGGTCCGGTCGCATGAAGCGGTCCGCAGCAATTAATTGTGCCATTTTGTAAGCGTCGATCAGGAGACCGCCAATGCCAAGGGGGTCATCAGTGCTCCAGTTCTTTTCTTCACAAATCACGGCCATGCCGGCAATCTCCGCGTTGAGATCTGGCGAGGGTAATCCCTCAGGATATTTCCCCGCAGTCGACTGGAGTTCGCTGTAAGTGACCAGTCCGTTAAGAGGGTCGTGATGACCCATTGACGACACAAGCGGATACGAGAGATCTATACTCATCTTCCAGTACAGGCGTTTTTCTCCCCCGCCTGGTGGCACGTAAGTGAACCTTGCATGGGCTGTTTTTGCGAGCTCTATCGCCCACCTTTGAAAGGTCGGATCCCCCGTAACCTTGGTCACACAATGGAGGGCGTGCATCCATTGTGTCAGGTAATGATAATACTGCCCGTCCCGGTCCCATTCCAGGCGCTCATTAAATGGCTCCTCCGGTCGCCGTTCGTTCATCTCTTTCCCTATTCTCAGCCCCCCTTTCGTGGGGTGCCTGCGGCCTTCCTCCTCATCCAGGCCGCTGATCCAGCCGGTACGAGGGTCATCCCTGCGGTGCCGGCCCAGCGTGGCATGCACCTGATCGACCAAGTCAAAAGCGAAACGCTTGTACTGCTCATTATTCGTCTGACGATAGAGCCCAAGGAAATTGCAGACCGCGTAAGCATCAGTCCATAGATAGCGCTTCGGGAGAGAGGCCTCAGGCAAGAGTCCGGTCCTCTTCGCAAATTCGATCATGATTTCGCGAACCATATAATCCCTTATGTATCTATAATAATCAGATACAATGAAAAGGCTCAAGGTCCAAATGTTCGGGAAGGCTTTGAGATTCCGGGTGTTGGGCCGTGCGGTGATAGAGGCTGCGGCTGGATCCGGGTGCGGACTTACAGGTGAACCCAGAGTTGCTAAAAAAGACGAACTACATTCCTCTGAGTTGATCCGAATACTGGTTGGACTATAATAGAACGATGAATCCCTTTCTTGTGAGATCAATAGCATATCTTTCGCTCTTTGCCTGCATGCTCTTTTTTGAGGCACGTCATCCTTTTGCACAGTCCGGGCAGAAGAAAGCTTTCCGCATCGTCTTTCACTCCAGTATAAGCATTCTCAACTCCCTCATCCTCTATCTCATTCTGTTTTCTCCTCTCTATGCTGCAGTCCGTTTTACTCAATTGCACGCCTTTGGTCTCGTATCGGCTTTAGGTCTCCGTGGCTGGACAGAGGTTCTTGCAACCCTTGTGGTTTTTGACTGCTGGGACTACTGGATGCACCGTGCAAATCACAGGATCGGTCTTTTCTGGAGGTTTCATAAGGCTCATCATTCTGACATGGAAATAGATGTGACGACAGCTTCAAGGTTCCATATTGGCGAACTCCTGATAACAAATAGTATAAAGGGTGCGGTCATACTCCTATGGGGACCTTCTCTCCTGGGGATTGCAGCCTTTGAGACGCTACTCACCGCTGCATCGCAATTCCACCACAGTAATGTGAATATCCCATTCGGTTCGCAGGACAGATGGGAAAAGGTCATTGTCACCCCGAGGATGCATCGCTGCCACCATGTCTTTGCAGGCATGTGTCAACTGAGTAACTATTCGACTGTCTTCAGTGTATGGGACAGGTTATTCGGGACCTACCATTGGGCCGAGACAACAAAAGAGTTGGAGCCCATCGGAGTGTTGAGACCGAGGGGACCGGAAACAATGGAATTCATTCCTCTACTTCTGACCCCCTTTCAGAAAGGTTAGTTCCTCTTGCCGCTCTGTATCTGTTCCGGATGATTTCCTTAACGAGGGGGCAGCGGATTGGGGTGATCGCCGATAGTCGATTTTCCCGCAGGCAGTTTATCTCCTTGAGCGGGCTGAGCAGGGTTCTGAATTAACCACTTCTTCTTCCAGATGCCCTTTTCCTCATACCATGTGTATCTCTCTTTTCCCTCCTGCTTGTGGATCGTCACCTCGGTGACATTCAGGTCACCACCGGGGCCCCTCTTCATGAAGAAATCGAGATCATAGACCTTCCCGTCCTTGTCGATGAGGTCAACGCAGAAAAAGTAGACATCGTTGCCGACATGGGAAAGACGGTCATCGTGGATTTGCTTCAGTTTGAGAGAAAGTTGTTTCTTTTGCAGGTCGTCATAGATTTCGTAATATCCTCCGTATTTTTTCGCTTCTTTCTCAATATACGACTGGATTGCTGCTGACATTTCTTTCTTGGTTAAAGGTTTCGGCACTTCCCCTGAAGAAGGTTTCCCTGAAGGGTGTTCGCTTGGATGTTCTGCGGCCAGGGACTGAAGGGAGATAAAAAGTAGCGCAGAGATAAGTGCGACGAGAGCGGACGTAAGAGCATGCATCCTTATTGTTTTAGACATACTACCTCCTCATGTTCTGTGAGTAAAAAATACAGTAAAATGCTGTATGTCATTATAGCACGATGAAAAGGGGCATTATAGGAAGGGGGTGACCGGCGTGATATAGAAAAGAATGCTGGCGCTTGAATAGAGGCGTCGGTCGGATTAGAATATTCTTAGACAAAATGATTTTTAATAAGAAATGTAACTGGGACGGAAGATGAGGGAAGACATATGAAAAGAGCGATGTTGCTCGCAATACTTGGAGTTCTTGTTATGTTCATTGGGTGCACGAACATGCAAGTGCCCCGCATTTTGAAGGAGGAACTGAAGGCCAAACTTGGATCACCCGATCTGGTTTTACTGGATGTCAGGGCTAAGAATGACTGGGAAGAGAGCGGCGAAAAGATTATCGATGCTAAACGGATGGACCCGACGACCGTCGACACCTGGGCAGGCACATTGCCAAAGGAAAAGGAGATAGTCCTCTACTGCGCGTGACCGCGAGAAGGGACGAGCGCCCGTGTGGCGGAAAAGCTGATTGCAAAAGGCTTTAATGCAAAGGCCCTTAAGGGCGGCTGGAAAGAATGGTCGGAGGCCAAATACCCTGTCGAGAAAAAGTAATTCTTATCAGGGTCACATCCCGGTTTCTCTTCCCCAATGTCTTTCCCGGAGAATTCTTTCGTTGCTTTCGCTTTGAATGCACGAGTGAGTTTGTCTCAGGGACATGGACGTCCATAGCCCAGAAGTAAGAGGAATGAATGCTTATGAAAAGGAGGTTGTCATGCCGGTGCAAAGACTGAAGGAATATCTCAAACGTAACAACATCAAGTATGTATCTATCGTTCACTCCGAAGCGTATACGGCCCAGGAAATCGCCGCGTTGGCACACGTTTCGGGAAAAGAATTGGCAAAGACCGTAGTTATTAAAAAGGACGGTCAAATGGCGATGGCTGTGTTGTCAGCCTCACACAAGATAGACTGGAACCGTTTGAAGGCTGCAACAGGGGCCGTCAAGGTTGAACTTGCCGGCGAGAAAGAATTTAGGGATATGTTTCCTGATTGCGAAGTCGGGGCTATGCCGCCCTTTGGAAATCTGTATAAGATGGAAGTGTTTGTGGAAACAAGCTTGACGAGAGACGAAGAAATCGCATTTAACGCCGGGTCCCATATAGAGCTTATAAAACTGTCATTTGAGGATTTCTCGAGGTTAGTGAAGCCGAAGGTGGCGAGCTTTTCGACCAGTAATATATAAAGGTCCCTAGTGAATCTGCCGAATGTTTTGCCGCCATCCGCCTCGCCAAGCGAAGCGACAAGGAGCAGCAATGCGGGGATAATTCTGCTAAGGGAAAAGGATATCTACCGGCACTCAATCTTTCGTATAACCGGTAACCCTGAAGGAAAATGCGACCCCTCATCGTAGGTAACCAGGCAGACACTCACCGAAATTGGGAGGCGTCTGAAGAGCTCTGCCCGTGTTCCTGTATACGAACAACGTATCCAGTGGCCGCCGGCATCCTTGGGAAAGATCCATGTGCCGACCCAGCCGCCCTTTGTCTTCGATCTTTTGTCATATACAAGGGATGCATTGTCACGGGGATGGCCGCTAAAGAAAGTCACCATCTCAAGCTGGTGGGATAAGGCGCTGTATGACACGTCCCACTCAGGCGATGGAGGCATGGCCTTCTGGTTAACTTTGATCGTGTCAGGACACGATACCTCGTCCGCAGCAAGGCATATGCCGGCCAATGCAAGGGCAAGCATAAGTGTGCATACACATATACCTCGTCTCATCCCCGGTCCTTCTTGCAAACGCCTGCCGAGTGATCCATAAGTGGAATTCAGCCGGCGGGCGTCTCTTTTCTTGAATCCTAGCCTGTGGAAAACCTGAAGTCAAGCAAAACTTCAGTGCGATGCGGCCGTGTGTCTCATCCTGCCAATAGAAATAGTGCACAGCTTTTACAGAAAAGAATTGCTGCGCGTCACGTTCGATTCCTCAATGTATCATTCAGATGCAAAGGCAGGCGGCACTTACTGTGTGAAGAATTGAGGTCTTCGGGAAGGGTCAAACTAAAGTACCTGCTGTCACCGGCGAAGCCCAGGGAATTGGACGGTCGGAAGCGGGTAGGCTGGCCTGCAACCCGGCACCCTCTGAACCGTCATGATTTCGATCATAGGTGCGACCGGGTTTTCCTTGCTACAATAAGCTTGTGATTGAGGTATATAAGAACCTTCCGGGAACAAACTGCGGCAAGTGTGGCCTGTCTTCATGTATGGCCTTTGCACTGAAGGTGAAGAAGTCCCAGGCTTCCCTGTCCGAATGTCCCTTTGTGACGGGAGAGACAATGGATAGGGGACAACCGCCTTCTGCCGCGTCGTCTTTCAGCAGTTATGAGAAGGTGAGCCGGGAACTCGAAAAAGAGGCAGTTATGGTGGACTTCAAGGATACCGCCGAAATAATCGGGGGAATGTATGAAGCCGTGGATGGCAGGGAAGCGATCATGGTGAAAATGATCAGTACACTGTACGAACTGCGTAAAGAGGGGTTATTCCAGAATAATGCGCCATGCGGGGATGTATGGGCAAAGATCATTATCTGTGATTACGTGCGCAGGAAGGGAAGAGGCCCGCTGACAGGGGAGTTGCTTCCCCTCGGGCTCTTCCCTCACTCTGCCTCTCTGGTGAGGGCCTTCCAAAGCAGCGCGGAGAAAAAGATTGCTGAGGGCTTTAAGAGAGACCTGAATGGGTCGAAAAAGCGTTGTGGAGCACTGGGGGGCAGAGAAACTGAAGGAAAGGTCAAAGCTGACTATATCTCCTGTTTCGACCTTTTGCCGCATGTGCCGCTCTATCTCTCATTCTGGGTTGATGATGGGGAGTTCGATGCGGACTGCAAGCTTCTGTTCGACAGGAACGCGGAAAAACATACGCCAGTTCAACAATGAAGTGCAACACTTGGGAGAGCAGGAAAGGAGATGCTATCCTAAGTGTCTATGCCAAAGAACTACAAACATCTTACCATGGACGAAAGAGAAGTCATAGCCAAAATGCACTGGGAGGGTAAAGGGCTGAGCGAGATCGCCAA
>DATKOU010000087.1:0-4004 GCA_035524455.1 Thermodesulfovibrionales bacterium
CACAAAGTCGGTTACCGGATCACCAAACTTCGATGAAATGACTCCCTTTGAGAGCCACGAAGCCACAGGAGCGAAGACGTCCCTGCCGTGAAACGTTGCACTCTTGTCACGCATGAAATAGTGCTCTGCAGTGAGATGGAGGACCTCGCAGCGCTCACTCTCACTGTAGACAATGGAAAACACACCGTTGTCGGGACCGATGAAATAGTAGTCTTCAGTTACTACCATGATAGGTCTTCTTTCTGAGCCAACACCGGGGTCGGTCACCACTACATGAATGGTGCTTGAGGGGAACTCATGATAGCTCATCCCGATGGTGAGGGCAGACTCCCTCACGTTGTATTTACTGATTCCATGGGTAATATCGACGATATTGACATCCGGATTAATACTGAGGATGACCCCCTTCATAATTCCGGCCAGAGGGTCCCTATACCCGAAGTCTGTGGTGAGGGTAATAATGGGATTATTCGCCATTGCATACCTCCGAATAATTCTTTGCTAAAGAGCGCTTTTCACTCTGTGATCAAACCACCTATGAGATTTTTTATATGGGAGACCCCTTTCTCCCTCATAAAGTCTTCCATTCCTTCAATGACCTGAACAGAAGTGACTGGATTTATGAAATGCGCGGTGCCCACCGCCACTGCTGTGGCCCCTGCAAGAATGAATTCTATGGAATCGCGTCCATTCATTATCCCCCCCATACCAATAATGGGGACCTTCACCGCCCTGTAAACCTCCCACACCATCCTCAGTGCCACAGGCTTCACCGCAGGTCCGGACAGGCCACCGGTAATATTTGCAAGTTTCGGTCTTCTTGTCTCGATATCGATAGCCATCCCCGTAATGGTGTTTATGAGGGAAACCGCATCAGCACCCGCATCCTCAGCTGCGCGAGCCATAACCCCGATATCCGTCACATTGGGCGAGAGTTTTACGATAAGGATAAGGTCCGTGGATTTTCTGACCGCGCTCACCACCTCAAAGGTCACCTTGGGGTCGGTACCGAAAATACACCAGCCCGCCTGCTTGTTCGGGCATGATATGTTCATCTCGAGACCGTGTATTCCCCCGCTTGTACTGAGCCGCTCTGCCGCCTTTGCATACTCTTCCACACTGTCCCCGAAAAAATTCACTATCACCGGAGTATTGAACTGTTTAAGGAAGGGAAGTTTCTCCTGGATAAAGCGCTCTATCCCAATGTTCTGGAGCCCGATAGCATTGAGCATCCCCCCGGCCGTCTCCACAATGCGGGGCGGAGGATTTCCTTCCTTGGGCAGGAGAGAGAGTCCCTTCACCACCACCGCACCCAGTCTGTTCAGGTCCATGAATTCCGAATACTCCTCACCGTAACCGAACGTTCCTGACGCGGTCATCACCGGATTCTTGAGTTTCAGCTTCCCTATTTCAACACTTAAGTCCATGTATCCTGCCCCCGGTCTTCACACCCTTCGCTACAATCAGGGATGTGGGGTGATAAAGTTTTAACGATAAGTTTTGGCCAACTACATTACAAATCTCATTTAACAAACGACAAAGCCGTTTGTTAAGACTGCGAGGAATATCTGCCGCAACATTTCGCATCGGTTGTAAAATTATTGCATTTAAGACTTTTCAATCCCGAATCCCTGATTTTCTATCTACCACACAATTTCTTTCGCGTCAAATATCGGCCCTTCCTTGCATACCCTTTTATACCCGCTGACCGTCTTCACCACGCACCCGAGACACGCACCCACTCCGCACGCCATAACTTCCTCCATCGAGAGGTACGCCTCAATCCCCTTCTGTTTTGCCATCCGTGATACCGCTTCAAGCATCTTTCTCGGACCGCATGCATAAATCACGCTATTGGTGCCCAGCGAGGGAATACGGGAAAGAAGACCGCCCACCATATCGGTGACGCATCCCCTTTCACCGCAGGAGCCGTCGTCCGTGCTTATGAAGAGCTCTTTCGCAAATCTCTTCACCTCATCCGTCATAAAAAGCTCATTTTCGGACCGTACCCCATAGGAGATGTATGCCTTCTTCTTCGCTTTCGAGAGCCGTTCCGCGAAATAAAACAGGGAGGCGATCCCGATGCCTCCCGCAATGATCAAGGGGGTTTTGTTCCCTGCTGGAAAGGGATAGGAATTCCCCAGCGGTCCCAGGACGTTCACAAGCGAACTTTTTTTCAACTCCTTCATCATTGCAGTCCCTCTGCCCCTTATCCTGAAGAGTATTTGGAGCCCCTTTCCGGTTTTCCTGAAAAGACTGAATGGCCTCTTCAGAAGTGGGTCATGGATCTCTTCGAAGGATGAACCTGCCCTGGACTTCCCGAGAGTACTAAGCATGTAGAATTGACCGGGTTGGGGCTCTTTTGTGTGTCCCAGAGGAAAGAAGGTGAGGAGGTGAAAATCGTTATTGAGCGGCCTGTTTTCTGCTATCTCTGCAGTGAAATATCTACTCAAAGGTTATCTCTAAGATCTCATATTCCATGGTCCTTGCAGGCGCCTTGATGGTCACCGTATCCCCGATCTCTTTTCCGAGCAGCGCCCTGCCCACAGGAGAGCTGATGGATATCTTCCCTTGCTTTACATCCGCCTCCTCCGCACCCACAAGGGTAAAGGTATACTCCTCATCCGCTTCGATATCAAGGACCTTGACCTTTGCACCAAAGCCGACTTTGGACTGGTTTATCTTTGACGGATCAATGATCTCGGCAAGGGCTACTTTTGCCTGGAGCTCCTGTATTCTTCCTTCCAGAAAGGACTGCCTTTCCTTGGCAGCATGATATTCTGCGTTCTCCGAAAGGTCACCATGCGCACGGGCCTCTGCAATGGCCTGAATATTTTTCGGCCTCTCCACCTTGATAAGCCGCTCAAGTTCCTCCTGGAGTTTGAGAAAACCCTCAGGGGTCACCGGTACTCTCATCTGCATCACTTCTCCTCCCTCGTCAAGACTAAAGTAATTTAACACTTTCGCCGCATTTTTTTAAAGTTCCCTTGACTATTGCCTGCGTATTCATTACTCTAATTTACGATAGTGGATAGTTTTAAATGAGCAGCGGCCTGCCCTCTCCTTTCCGTTCATATTCCTATCACTATTCACTATGCAGTTTTCACTCACAACTGAATTTGAGGAGGACACATGCGTTTCTCAAAATTATTGATACCCACCTTGAGGGAAACCCCTTCAGAAGTTGAGGCAATAAGCCATAACTTAATGCTCAGGGCCGGATACGTCCGGCAGCTCGCCGCAGGCCTCTATGTCTTTCTTCCCCTGGGCTGGAGGGTTCTTCACAAGATACACGCGATCCTCAGGGAAGAGATGGATGCCATAGGCGGCCAGGAGATATCCATGCCTGTGCTCCATCCTGCGGAACTATGGCAGCAGACAGGGAGATGGGACGCCATCGGTGATGAGATGTTCAGGCTGAAGGACAGGACAGGTAGGGACATGTGTCTCGGCATGACCCACGAGGAGATCATGACATGGCTCGCATCAAGAGAGATTCGCTCGTACCGGGACCTCCCCCAGACATGGTACCAGATACAGACAAAGCTCAGGGACGAGGCGAGACCAAAGAGCGGGGTATTGCGTACAAGGGAATTCATCATGAAGGACAGCTACAGCTTTGATGCATCGAACGACGGCCTCGCGAAAAACTATCAGCTCCATGCAGAGGCATACCACAGGATTTTCACCCGCTGCGGCCTGAAATTCTATCAGGTGGAGTCTGACCCGGGCATGATGGGAGGAGCAACCTCGCATGAATTCATGGCCCCCAGCCCTGCAGGGGAAGATGATGTCGCACTCTGCGCCCAATGCGGATACGCCGCCAATATAGAGCTTGCGCGCTCGATTCCTTTGAAGAATGAACCGAAGGACTGGCAATTGGAAGAGGTCAATACCCCTGACAAGAGGACTGTCCAGGAGGTTTCGAATTTCCTTAAACTGCCCCCTTCGTATTTCATCAAAAGCATACTGGTGATGAACGACAAGGTCCCGGTGCTTGCGCT
>DATKOU010000088.1:0-14882 GCA_035524455.1 Thermodesulfovibrionales bacterium
TTCTATGAAGATGGGCTGCATGGATTTAGTGCGTGAGTTCTCAGTCATTTGATACGCTGCATCCATGGTCATAAAAACGGATTGATCAAAAAACTTCATTCCTGTGGGTTCCATAGTGCCCACAACTTTGAAGAGAGTACCGAAGAAGGGAATGCTGTCCCCGGCGATCACCGGGAGTCCCCTCCCTGTGATTATTTCATTGCCCACCAGGGGCTTTTTAAGGTTTTTTTCGAGCCAGGGGGTGACAGTAAAATCTGACTTGGGATCAAAGGCAACGAGGAAGGCATTCACATTAAAGCAGCAGGTAAAGGACGTCGGCTTGATAAAAAGCTGTGGAGATGCCCTCTTTACTCCTTCAACATCTCTCACCCGGTCGAGAACAGAACGATCCATTAAGAAATTCGTAGGCTCTCCTGCAAGCAATGCGGCACGGGCTTCAGACAAATATTTGTCAGGGACAACCAGGACATCCGCGCCAAGCCTGTAGGTCCCGATTTTAAGGGCATTCTGCATGCTGGAGATAAAAAGGGTCGCGGAGAACAGGGTACCGGTTACGACGGTTACGGCAAGGACGAGCAGCACGGTCCTTACGATCTTCCGTCTTAAGTTTTTTACTGCAAAGGAGATTATATTTAGTCGTGCAGCCATGTTAAACGATCCTCATATATCTACTATAGCATTAAGAAAGAAGGGGGGCAAATCGTGTAGCCCCCCTTCTGACAGCCTGAGCTGTGTTTACGGAATGAACGGTGAGCAGGTCACATCTTCTTGCTTGGGCTCCAGTCAACCTCGATACCGCAGAGGAGCGGTGAACCCTTATCCATTTTGACTGTTACGCCGGCTTCCTTATGGCATGCAGCGCATGCAGATACGCTCTCCACGATATTGGCATTCTTCAGGTCCATGACAAAAACCTTGCTGTCATCACCGTATGTCCTTGATGAGAGGAACGCATACTTGCCGTCCTTGGTAAACGCGAAATCGTGAGGTCTCACATCATCGGGCAGGATGATACGTTTCACGATCTCATCCTTTTCTGTGTTGATCACGATGATCTGGCTCTTGTGCGTGGGCGGCTTCAGTCCCGGATCGTATTCATTGGGAGCGCTCACAAAGAGGTACTTGCCATCAGGGGTCATCCGTGCCTGATGGACGAATGTCATCTCAGGGCTGGTGATCTCCTTTATGGTCTTCTTGGTCTTCCAGTCTATGACATATACTACGCCTGTAGGCATGTCGGTGACGTACGCCTTCTTGGCATTCTTGGTCCACTGGATGCCGCACACTGCCTTGCCCACAGGCAGCTTGTCCACGGTCTTCAGCGTCTTCGAATCCCATATGTAGACATTGCCGTCTGCCATGTCCTCGAGATAGATATGGCCGTCAGGGCCGACGATGGCGCCGCAGAACTTCTCGCCAACCTTGTAGGGACCTGTCTTTTTCCCTGTGGCGAGGTCAACCTTATAGACGTTTCCGTTCAGGGTGCCGGCAACAAGCACCTTTTTGCCCTTCTCCGATACTATGGCCTGGCCATGGGTTCCCCCGCCCGCCTTCACCTCTTCGAAGCTCATACCTGCGATCTTGCCCTCCATCTCGCCGCCCGCCTCTGTAAGTACTATCCTGCCTTTTTCCATGTCCGTAGGGGGCTTCATAGTCCTCATATCAATGACCGCGACATGACCACCATGTCCCGCAATGTACGCGATGGCATCAAACATAATAGGTTTTTCTGCAGGTACTACCTTTGCCTCTATGCTTGGACTCGGCCCTGTCATGCAGGTATCCTCCATGACCGCATAGGCGGCAGCCGCCAATACCAATATCAGTAAAGAAATAACAACGAAACTTCTCTTCATACATTCTCCCCTTTCTTGTCTTTTTTTTGTTAAAAGCTGTAGTGCCCATGTGACAACCGCACACTGCCAATCTCCTGCTCTGAGATCACCTCCTCTTTTTGTGGCATGATTTCGCACATCCTTAATTGGGGATTTAAGAGACCGGCAAAAACCTGAAGATACAAGGTCATAGTGTTTTATAGTGTAATAGAATTCCGCTTCTTGTCAACTTCAAATTGTAAGTTTAGAACAAGGAATAATAGTGGTTATCCATAAAATAGGATTCTCTCCTTGTGAGCTCACTTCTCGCTGATGGAGGCAACCTGCTCAACTGGGATCACGATCCAGCCAGATTCGCCCTCGAGATAGACTTCCGTTTCACTTATCTCCACGAGGGTACCTGTATAGGTTATGTCATTTGCGATGACTTCGACCAATTTCCCTTGCAAATCAATCATGTTCTTTCCCCTGGAGCTTGCTGATTATATACCACCTTGGCGCCTATCAGGAATATGCATGAAGAATAATAGACCCATAACAAGAATATCACAAAAGCCGACAGAGGGCCATAGATTGTGCCGAGCCTGAAGACGTGGCGCACATAAAAGGTGAAGACATGCTTTGCCACTTCAAGGAAGATGGAGGTGAACAGGGCTCCGGAGCATGCGTGGGCAAGCCTCACACTCTTTTTTGGAAGAAGAATATAGACAGTAGTGACAGTCAGGAACATAAGGATAAAGGGGATGACAAACCCTATAAAGATGCCGGTGATCCTGCTCATCTTCAGGACCGGGAATAGTTCCTGCAGAGGTTCAAGCATCGATATGCTTGAACTGGCACTGAAGGAGACGAGGAAAAAGGCGCTGATAAGCGTCACCACAAAGAGGGAGAGTATCAGGGAGATGAAGAAAGAGCGCTTGACCTTTACCCTGAAGATCACGTTGATGGCGGACTCCATGGACGAAAAAAGTTGATACGAAAGAAGACCGTAAAGGAGCAGGGTGAACTTTCCGATGCCCCTATGGGAGATGATCATTTTCAATTCTTCGGTGACCTGGGAGGTGACCTTCGGGAAAAAGCTTATGAGTTTTGACAAAAAGAACTGGTAGAACTCCTTTTGCTCACCGAGGAAATACCCGAAGATGGTCACCAGAAAAAGACAAAAAGGGACAAAGGCCATCATGGAAAAGTAAGAGAGGGACCCCGCGAGCATCAGACCGCCGTCTCTGAAAAAGTCCACGAGGCTTTTCACCAGTATCTTCATGTATCCCTCCCATTCACTGGGTTCTTTTTCTCATAAAAATCCTCAAAGGCGTTCCACTGAAAGAGAACTGCTCCCTGAGTATTTTCTCCACATGGCGCAGTGAAGAATCCTTCACCCCTTCTGGGTAATTGGCAAAGAGTACGAACTGCGGAGGCTCTATCCCCACCTGGGTCATATAATAGAACTTTACTGTCTTCCCTTTGTATAGGGGGATCGGTGAGCGGGATATGGTCTCTCTCAGGAGTGTGTTGAGTTCAGCAGTAGCGATACGTTTTTTTCTTTGGGAGACCACTCCATCGATGAGGGGAAAAACCTTGGTGACCCTTTTGCGTTCCAGGCCGGAGAGGGTGAGGACAGGGGCATGGTTGAAGAACCATATCTTGTCCCTGAATTCATGCATGTACCTTTTGTATACGATATCGGGCTCCCTTACCAGGTCCCATTTGTTGAATAGGAACACCGCGCCTTTTCCATACTGCCCCACTATACCCGCAATCCGCCTGTCCTGCTCCACAATGCCATCAGACGCATCAAGGACCACAAGGGTCACATCGCAACGTTCTATGCTCCTGATTGCCCGCACCATGGAATAGCGTTCAATGGAATACCCGACCTTTCCCTTCTTCCTTATACCCGCGGTATCGATGACGAGATATTTTTTCCCGTAGTACGTGCATACTGAATCAATGGAATCACGGGTGGTTCCGGGACGGGGGCTTACGATCATACGTGTTTTTCCAAGGAGGGTATTTACCAGCGTGGATTTCCCCACATTGGGTCTTCCCACGACAGCGATCTTTGGGTAATCCAGATCTTCCCCGCCCTGTTCTCTTTTGGGAAGAAGGGAGGCTACCCTGTCCATGAATTCATTGAATTCATAGCCGGTCGCAGCAGAAAGAGGGACCAGATCGTCCACACCGAGAGAGTAAAAATCATACAGTCGGTCTTCCCTTGTAGGGGCATCAATCTTATTTACTGCCCAGAGGACCTTCTTCCCCGAAGCCCTGAGCATTCTTGAAAGGTCAGTGTCGTGGGGGGTCAGCCCTTCTTTCCCGTCCAGAAGGTGAATGATGAGGTCAGCCTCCTCAATGGCAAACTCTGCCTGTTCCTTCACCTGGGGGAAAATATCTTCTGCAGGTTCAGGATAAAAACCCCCTGTATCCACAATGACAAAAGTCTTGCCGCCCCATTCCGCTTCCTGGTAGTTTCTGTCCCTGGTGACACCGGGAATGGATTCCACGATGGCGGTTTCGCCGCCTGCTATCCTGTTAAAGAGGGTGGATTTCCCTACATTCGGCCTGCCGACTATGACCACGAAAGGTTTTGGCATTGTTTGGGATCAGGCAGTCTCTTTCTCAGTGACTTCGAAAATGAATTCCACTTCCAATGGTGAATTGAGGGGGAGAACCGGGACCCCGACAGCGGCCCTGGCGTGCCTTCCGCGGTCACCGAAGATGGTGAGGAGAAGTTCGGAGGCAGCATTTAAGACCGCTGGCTGCTGCACGAAATCAGCGGCTGATGCAATAAAGCCGGTTACCTTCACACATCTGACGACCTTCTCCAAGGTACCGAGCTCTGCCTTCATAATGCTCAGGGCATTGATCACCACCTGCCTTGCGTCTTCCTGTGCGTCGCCCAGGGAAACCCCTTCACCTACTCTTCCGGTCCGCGTGAGTTTGCCTTTCCGGAGGGGCAACATCCCGCTGAGGAACAGAAGGTTCCCAGAGCGGACACAGGGGACATATGCACCAAGGGGCGCAGGTGTTCCGGGGAGTTCAATCCCCAGTTCTTTCAGTCTTTCTTCGGGTGAAACCATAGGATTTGCTCCTCCTCAAGAAGGAATTGATTGGAGGGTTAAAGTATCTTTCCTCTCCGTGAAAAGAACTCGCTCAATGCTACTCTGATGACGGCCCCCCTGGACCATTTCTGGCCTGTCTCCTGCGAATATTCCTTTGCAAGCTCTTCCAGGGCCTCCATGACCTCAGCTTCGAGGTGTAGCGTGGTCTTTACCAGTTTTTCGTGTTCTTCGCTCATGACTCATCAGTACTGAATATGCATTTTGTATGGATTCTACCAGAAAATCGCAGAATTGAAAATGGGCATTAGTCTTGAACCAATTCCTCTGAGGGTGATAGACTCACATATGGACTTCATGCTTTCCACTGATTTCATTCCAAGAGGTGACCAGCCGAAGGCGATTAAAGAACTCACGCAAGGAATTGAAAAGGGTTCAAGACATCAGGTGCTTTTGGGGGTCACCGGCTCTGGCAAGACCTTCACTATTGCCAATGTAATCGCCCATGTGAAAAAGCCAACCCTTGTGATTGCGCACAATAAGACCCTCGCAGCCCAGTTATACGGAGAATTTATGGAACTGTTTCCTGAAAATGCCATTGAGTTCTTTGTGAGCTATTACGACTATTATCAGCCTGAGGCATACATCCCCACCACCGATACCTTTATTGAAAAGGATGCCATGATCAACGATGATATCGATCGTCTCAGGCACTCGGCCACAAGGGCTGTCCTTGAGCGGAGGGATACCATTGTGGTCGCCTCTGTCTCCTGCATTTATGGCATAGGTTCCCCCCAGGATTATAGGGAGATGCATCTCTTCATCGAGGAGGGGATGCGTGCCGAGAGGGATGAGATACTGAAAAGGCTTGTGGAGATGCAGTATAACCGCTCTGAGGGTGAATTCAGGAGGGGCGTCTTCAGGGTGAGGGGAGATAGCGTGGAGGTGTATCCCTCTTTTTCTCTGAACAAAGCGATACGGCTTGAGTTTTTTGGTGACTCCATAGATTCAATCCATGAGTTTGACCCCCTGACCGGTGAGAGACTGCGAAGCTTTGAGCGGTTTGCCCTCTTCCCTAACAGTCATTGGATTACCCCCCGGGAGCGTATGGAGCCTGCGCTGAAAAAAATGGAAGACGAGATGAAGGAGCGGGTAGCGTTTTTCATAAAAGAAGGGAAGCCCTTGGAAGCACAGAGAATCGAGCAGAGGACGAGGTTTGATCTGGAGATGCTTAGGGAGTTTGGATACTGCCACGGCATCGAGAACTATTCAAGGCACCTCAGCGGCAGGTCCCCCGGTGAGCCCCCCTACACCCTCATCGATTACTTCCCCCCGGACTTTCTCATCGTGGTGGATGAATCTCACGCAACCATACCTCAGGTCGGCGGCATGTACGAAGGGGATAGATCAAGGAAGCAGACCCTCATAGATTTCGGGTTCAGGCTTCCCTCTGCACTGGATAACAGGCCTTTCACCTTCGGGGAGTTTGAACACAGGGTGAATCAGGCCATCTATGTCTCCGCAACACCGGGTCCCTATGAGATTGATAAATCCAAGGGGAGGGTAGTGCAACAGATCATCAGGCCCACAGGATTAATCGATCCCGGCATGAAGGTGAAACCCGCATCAGGACAGGTGGATGACCTCTTCAGCGAGATAAGAAAAAGGGTTGAGAAGGGCGACAGGGTTCTCGTGACCACGCTTACCAAGAAGATGGCTGAGGACCTCACCGATTATTATATTGAGCTTGGGGTGAGGGCGCGTTATCTCCATTCAGACATCGATACCCTGGAAAGGGTGGAGTTGTTGAGAGACCTTCGGCGGGGGAAGTTCGACGTGCTTGTAGGGGTGAATCTCCTAAGAGAGGGTCTCGACCTTCCCGAAGTATCCCTTGTGGCGATCCTTGACGCTGATAAGGAGGGCTTTCTCAGGTCAGAGCGCTCCCTGATCCAGACAGCGGGCAGGGCTGCGCGGAATGTGGCCGGAGAGGTGATCCTCTATGCTGACACCATCACAGGTTCGATGAAGAGGGCGGTGGAAGAGACCGAGAGGAGGAGGAAGATCCAGAAAAAGTATAACGAAGAAATGGGCATCACGCCGGAGACGGTGAAATCCACTATTAAGGATATCCTGGGTTCCATCTATGAATCGGACTACTGGACTATACCAGTCGCAGAAGAAATTTCTGCATATAATTACGATGAGGAAACCTTAAGAAGGCTGGATGAAGAGATGAAGGAAGCGGCAAAAAAACTGGACTTCGAGTTGGCCATCGAGATAAGGGACAAAATAAAAGAAATCAGGAAAAAACTCATAGAGAGAGGGATACAGACATCAGCCGCTCCCGGGACCAAAAAGAGAAAGAAAAAGGCTGGCAGAAGTTAGGCAGGCACGGACAATTCCTCACCTGTTCTTTGCAGTAACACAAGCTGGTCAGTCTATTTGGGAACTGCAAATTTTAGCCCGCTGATTCGCCTTTCACTTCAAAACTGTACGTAATCTTTGCTACGCCTCGAATTGTCGCCGCCACAGAACAGTATTTGTTCTGCGAGAGTTCAATGGCCTTCTCCACTTTTCTTGCAGCGATGTCCTGTCCGGTAATTACGTAATGCAGGTGGATGTCGGTGAAATGGTACGGCGGTTCAGGGGCCTGTTTGGCATCTGCAGTGATGTCCAGGCCGCTTAACCTCTGGCGCTGTTTTTTGAGGATCTCCACCACGTCATACGCCGAGCATGAGCAAAGGCTGATGACAAGCAGGTCCGAGGGTTTGAGAGCCTTCCACTCCTGCCATTGCTCACCGCCTTCCCTTGGCCAGGACCCCGCCACCACCGTGTGGCCGTAGCTGTCCCGTCCAATAAACATCTTACTGTCTTCACCGACCCATCGCAGGGCAATTTGTCCCATATGACTTCCCTCCTCTTTTTCATAGCTTATCATAGCCCTCTGTGTATTTCCCGTTCTCTACCCTGAGATAACAGCCATCATTTCCTTTGTGCAGTATCAGAGACTTGACAACACACAGAAAACACGCTCAAATTAAGATATATGTGAAACCCGGGAAAGCAAAAGAAAAGGAAGAAAGAACGTAGGAGGATAGTTCGTGTCTTCAAAGAAAGGAATGATCGCCCTTATGGGCTCGGGTGAACTCACTGCCACCATGGTGGAGGTTCACAAGGAGATCCTTACCCATCTTGGGAACGCTCCCAAGGTGTGCTTTCTCGATACGCCTGCCGGGTTTCAGTTGAATGCCGATCAGTTGTCCCAGAAGGCGGTAGAGTATTTCCGGGTCAATATCGGTCATCCGATGGAAGTGGTATCGTTCAAGTCCAGGGACGTCCCAGCCCTGGAGGCTGAGGAGGCATTCCGCATACTGAAAGAGGTCGATTATCTTCTCGTCGGTCCCGGGAGCCCCACGTATGCCATACGTCAATGGAAGGGAACCCCCATCCCCGAAATACTGAAGCGGCGGATCGAAAGGGGTGCGTGTCTTGTCGCGGCAAGTGCAGCGGCAATCACGGTGGGACGCTTTTCCCTGCCTGTATACGAGATCTATAAGGTCGGTCAGGAGTTGCACTGGGTAGGGGGCCTTGACATCCTGGGCCATTTCGGTCTGAGGGTTGTGGTAGTTCCGCACTGGAACAATGCTGAGGGCGGGACCCATGACACGCGCTTCTGTTTTATGGGAGAAAACCGTTTCAGGATGCTTGAGTCTCTGCTTCCTGAGGAGACAGGTATCCTCGGCATTGACGAACACACTGCCTGCATCATAGACCTGGACAGGGAAGAGGCCTTGATAAAGGGTATTGGCACAGTGACGCTGCGCCACCAGGAATTTGAGAAGGTATTTGTGAGGGGAGAACGGTTCCCGATCAGGATGTTATCAGAGAAAGGGGCTGGTGCTGTCCGGACAAGGAGGCCTTCGGAGATGCCCATCCCGGAGCGCGCACCCGTTCCTGAGGACAGAGGCTTCTGGAATGCGGTACATGCCGTTGAAGCCATGCTCAGCAATGGTCTTGCCCATGATGTCCGGAACGCGACCAATGCTCTTCTGGAACTAGACAGGCTTATCTGGCAGGCGCAGCAGGAAAGTGAAAGCCCGGAGTTTATTTCTCAGGCAAGGGAACTTATGCGCGAATTCATCGTTCTTCTCGGCGTACGTCTCGCTTCTGAGCCAAAGAGCCCGCTCGAGTGTCTCGCTCCCCTTGTGGAGGAACTGCTTGCATTAAGGGCCCTTTTCAGGGAAAATAACCAATGGCGTGAAGCAGATGCGATTCGTGACTGTCTCAAGCGGGTACATATCGAAGTAGATGACACCAAGGAAGGATACCTCTGGCGTATAGCATCTGAGCCGCGAAAATAGGATCGAAGAAAATATTCTCCTGAAAGGAACGGATAGTTATCGCATGAAAAACGTTAAGGTCATGAGGGACAGGGCTGAAGATGTCGCCTCTGCCGGGACAGTGACTGAAGAGCCGCTGCATAACCTGGAACACTACTGGCAGGACACCGAAAACCCACTGAGATGGGATTGCATATTTATGCTCCCTCCATGGCTCGGTGCCTGGTGGCAGTATTTCGGACATGGCCTGAAGACACGTCTCTGTGTGGTGAGGCATTATGGGACTGTTCTCGGCCTTGTTCCGCTCACGTTTGGTGGGGATTCGGTCCGGCTCATCAGCGACAGCGACCTCATCGATTACAGCGACTTTATCATTGCACCCTTAAGGGAAAGGGAGTTTTTCCCAGCGATTGTTGATTACCTGAGGCGTGAGGGCATTCGCCGTCTCACCATGGACCGCGTCCGTGCTGATTCCGTGGTGGTATCGTATTTCCGGGATCACTCATCGCTCCTCGGCTGCGAGTTCTCATGTGAGTCTGTGGATATGCTCTATGAAATGGATCTGCCGGACTCGTGGGAAGGGTATCTTGCTCTCCTGCCGGGCAGGGAGAGGCATGAGACGCGCCGGAAGCTGGCGCGTTTGGAAAGTACTGCTCACGTAGGGCTGCAGGTTATCGAGGACACGAAAGATGTCTCGGCAGAGATGGACACCTTTATGGCACTTTTTCGGTCTAATCGGAGAGAAAAGGCCCGTTTCATGAGCGATACCATGGAGTCTTTTTTCAGATCTCTCGCGATGGAAATGGCCGAGGCGGGACTATTAAAGCTGTTCCTTCTGGACCTGAACAACACACCCGTTGCTGCGACCTTCTGTTTCGATCATCACTCCACAGTCTATCTTTATAACAATGGCTATGACCGGCACTTTAGCAACCTCAGCGTGGGACTCCTGAGTAAGGTCTTCAGCATAAGGGAAAGTATAATCCGTGGCAGAAGGAGCTACAATTTTCTTAGGGGCAACGAGACATACAAACGCCGTCTTGGCGGCAGCCCGCTCAAGCTCCTTCGGTGCGAGGTGATTCTGAAATGACATCAGCCTCTGTCATTGCACCGCACCACACGACGGACGGATACCGCATACGTTCCGGTACGCGCCCCCTAAGGATTGCTATGCTCAGCATTCATTCAAGCCCTTTGGGTGAACTCGGGACAGGGGACACAGGGGGTATGAGCGTCTATATCCGCGAGATCTCCAGAGAACTGGGAAGGGCAGGACACCGTGTCGACATTTATACCTGCGCAGGGAGCGGAAAACTTAATGGTGAGGAACTTCTATCTGAGAATGTGCGTCTCATCCACCTTCGCATCGGAAATAATGGTCACATCGGGAAAAGTATGCTCTTTGGATATCTCCCTGAAGTGTTCTTGTCCATAGAGGCGCATATGACTGCCAACAACATTTGCTATGATCTCATCCACAGCCACTACTGGCTATCTGGCAGCGTAGGTCGCCTCGCACAAGACCGATGGTATGTGCCCCATATCATGATGTTTCACACAACGGGTATTGCAAAACGGATGGCTTGCGGGCAGGAGAGGGAGCCGGTTTTCCGCCTAATCACTGAAAAGAGGCTCGCCCATGCAAGTGACAGGGTTCTCGCAGCAACGGAGAACGAAAAAAATCTACTCATGAAATACTATGATGTATCAGGGAAAAATATCGGAGTGGTACCCTGCGGCGTCAACCTCCAACAGTTCCACCCGGTTGCGAGGGGACTGGCCAGAAAAGAGTTGGGGCTTCATGACTCCCAGTTCATTGCCCTTTATGTAGGCAGGTTTGCCCCTGTCAAGGGGCTGGAAAGATTCCTTGCTGCGGCCGCACATCTCCGCTTCCACCGGGGACTCCGGTTCGTAATCATTGGCGGTGACGACAAGAAGACATCTGCGTCGACTGAACTGCGTCGCCTCGCTAAACGGGCCTCTTTAGGGGACGTTGTGCAATTTCGAGGCAGGATTGAGCACGATCTTCTCCCCTTATACTACAGTGCTGCCGATGTTCTTGTCGTACCGTCATACTACGAGAGTTTCGGTCTTGTGGCGCTGGAATCCCTCGCATGCGGTACCCCCGTTATCGCGACACGCGTGGGCGCCATGGATACATTGATACAGGACGGCAGGACAGGATTTCTTGTTGACAGCCCCGGTCCCCTTTCTCTTGCATCTGCCATCGAGAACATAATGATCGCTCCGTTGAACGGGGGAATGTCCCGTGACCAGATTCGCGCATCCGTTCTCGGCTATGGCTGGCCGGATATTGCATCGGCAATTGCGCGGGAATATACCACCGTCTTTCAGCCGGTAGCGTATAAAAAAGCGATCACCAGGGAATGAAAGGAGTTCGCGTATGGGAGTCTCTGCTGATATACTCGTCGTTACGGCACACCCTGACGATGCAGAATTCGGCGTGGCAGGAACGGTAGCGCGCTGGATTGGGGAAGGTAAACAAGTTGTCTATGCGGTGTGTACAAACGGAGAAAAGGGAACAACAGACAGGACGATAGACCCCAGGGCATTGGCCGCGACGAGGAAAAGGGAGCAAGAGGCTGCAGCAAGACTTCTTGGTGTAAAAGACGTGGTCTTCTTTGGGCTTCCTGACCAGGAATTGGAAGACACTGCCGAGTTCAGAAAAATGGTTGTCCGGGCAATCAGGACGTATCGACCAGCAACCGTTGTCACCTCAGATCCTTACCACCGCTATATCTGGCATCGGGACCACAGAATAGTGGGACAGGTTACCCTCGACGCAGTCTTCCCTTTTGCGCGGGACCACCTCGCGTATCCGGATCTGCTGGAAGAAGGACTGGAACCTCACAAGGTTCGGGAGATGCTCTTTTTTGGTTCTGAAGACGTCAACTACCGCTCTGATATAACCGCGACCTTTCATTTGAAAGTTGCGGCCCTGAGGTGTCACGAAAGCCAGATAAAGGAACTCAAGATACGGGACCTTGAGGCGTGGATGCGGGAGTGGTCCTGCTCCATGGCTGAAGGTGCGGAATGCCAGCTTGCTGAGGCGTTCCACAGGATTGAGATCACGAGATAGGTTAGATTGCCTTACAGAGACGAAGGATGGGTGGGAGTGTGGAACTCAGGAACTGCGACCCGATACGCGGTCGACCAATTTCTTAATCTTTACCTTCTGTTCGCCAGTAAGGTTATGAAACATAACGCCCATACCGATACCCGGTTGACAATACTTTATCTGTCCCTTTACCGTTATCTCTTCTCCACCGAGGGGAATGGTAACGTCGATCACCTCACCCTCTTCAAAAATTTGAATCGCCGAAACAAAAAGACCACCTTCGCTTATCTCGTTGCTTGTACATAGCTTTGCGCCATCAATGAGAATGTCTTCCCTGAACGGGAATCGCTGGCTTCTTCTTCTTTCTTCTCCGTGCTGGTCATTCATAGGCATCATGCTCCTCTCAGCTTAACCCATCAGCTTATCATAACACAGAAATATTATGGACTGGTCCGAATCTGAGATCTCATATATAGCATTCCAGCAAATATCATGCCTTCACCAAGTTCTCACAATAATCCATTGATTTTAATGAATGTAAAGCAACCCGCGCGTTTAGCCCTGACAATTGAAATGTCATAAGTGAACGGTTTTCATAATGATGCTTAGTGCGGAATGTCCGGTTTTTGTACAGCAAAGTTCGTAATTCATTAGCCCACACAATAAGAGAATAATCAATGGACAAGAGTCTTTTTATGAGGGACATCTCTTCAGCCCCAGCAGGTATTGTGCTATATTATGCGTATAAGAAAGCCGGTAGCGCGGGTTAAAGGTAGACTGCGATTGCAGATAAAGGGAAAGAGAAGGATTTTGAGTGAGATGTGAAGGGCTATTTTGCCGTATGCCTGATATTTTTTGTGATGCCTGCAGTAGTTTTGTCAGGCGGGAAGGAGGCAAAAACAATGATTAAAGACATTCACTGGCTTGGACATGACACATTCAAGATTGTGGGAGAGAAGGTTATCTTTACCGATCCATTCAAGCTCAAGAAAAAGGACATGGCGGACATTATCCTCATTACCCATGAACATTATGACCATTGTTCCCCTGATGACGTGAAAAAGATACAGGGACCTGACACCATGATCGTTGCCCCTGCTGACTGCGCAAAGCAATTGTCAGGGAACATTAAAGTCATCAAAGTCGGAGATAGTATCAATGTGGCTGGAATAGAGGTGGAGGCAGTTCCCTCCTACAATACCAACAAGCAGTTTCATACCAAGGACAAGGGATGGGTAGGATACATATTTACCGTAAAAGGGCAAAGGATTTACATCGCAGGGGATACAGACTACATCCCTGAAATGAAGCAGTTTAAGGCGGATATCGCTCTCCTCCCGGTCTCGGGCACCTATGTCATGACCGCAGAGGAGGCGATTCATGCGGCCCTGGACATAAAGCCGAAAATCGCCATTCCCATGCACTACGGATCCATTGTAGGCGGTGAGGGCGATGCGAAGAGATTTGCGGAGGGATTGAAGGGAAAGATCGAGGTAGCAATTCTTCATGCGGAATAACAATAATCCTGGGTGTTTCTGGCCCGCTGTATTGGGAAGGCTGTCATAAAATTTCTCATAATCAACAGATTTTCTTATGGCGTTGATAGGTTCACTAGAAAATGGATGTCTTGCGTCTTTTCCTCAACGGGTCTTATTGTGAGGTGTCGTATTCGCCTCAGCGAATCCGCAAAAGAGGATAAGAATTCTTCATCATTCTTTCGTATATAGTTTTTTCTCAACGCTGTCAACAAAGGATCTCCTATGGACCGGCTAAGAGAACTCATAAAGGGAGAGATTGGAAGGGATGTTGTGTTTCTTGGAACGCTGGAGTCCACCAATTCATTTGCCATGGAACTTGCGGACAAGGGTGCTTGCCATGGAACAGTTGTCATTGCTGATAGCCAGACAAAGGGCAGGGGCAGGATGGGAAGGATATGGATATCTCCCTCAGGTGGTAATATCTATATGAGCGTAATTCTCACCCCACCCATAAAACTCCAGGAAGCGACGGTCCTGACCATAATGGCTGGCGTTGCCTGCTGTGGTGCACTGAGGAATATCACAGGCCTGCCAGTGGAGATTAAATGGCCTAATGACCTCATGGTATCTCATAAGAAATTGGGTGGCATTCTCACTGAAATCAAGTCAGGTGCATCGAAAATGGTCTATGCAGTAATGGGAATCGGAATAAATGTAAACACAAAATTAGAGGACTTTCCTTCCGAAGTGAGGACAATCGCGACATCCATCAGGAATGAAAAGGGAAAGACGGGGTCAAGGACTTTCCTTATAGCTGAAATACTGAATGAGCTGGATCGCTGGTATCGTGTCTTTGCACAAGAGGGGAAAAAAAACCTCCTGACTGAATGGCGAAGGCTCACCTCAATGATGGGAAAGCCTGTTCAGGTAACCATGGGTGAGGAAATCATCAACGGGCTTGCGCATGACATTGATGACGAAGGTAGGCTGCTTGTAAGGTTGCCATCAGGGGCTTTGAGGAGGATCAGTTTTGGTGATGTCGTTATCCTGCGATGAAGCGGTAATCGGGTAACTTATCCGGTTGGTAACAA
>DATKOU010000089.1:0-9884 GCA_035524455.1 Thermodesulfovibrionales bacterium
AATCCGTTTCACCTGAGAAAGGATATGGAAGAGAAGCTCAAAAGGATCTTCCCGCTATGCTGCAAAAAGATTCGTTGAGTCTCCGATCCTTCGGTAACATTTTCCTATGAGTCAACTGGATGCCCTTTTCGCTACGACACCTCACTGTTCCTTAACGTCAGCACTGAGAGATGGTTCCGTACCTTTTTCAACCACGCGCGCATTGCACTCACCCTCCTTCTTCCTTTATCCTTATGGTGATGGACGGATGGAAAAACAACATCTCCTTTATACTCATCGACACCATGGAGACAGGGAATATAGGCGCCTCGGCACGGGCAATGAAAAATCTCGGGTTTTCGAGACTCGAACTCGTCCGTCCGAGGGAATTCCCTTCAGATAAAGCAGGATGGTTTGCCCATGGGGCCCAAGATATTCTCTCCACTGTTCAGGTGCATTCGGGACTGGTGCCTGCATTGAAGGACGTGTCCGTAGTCATCGGCACCACAAGGAGGACCGGGAAGAAGCGCGGCCTTGTCTATCCTGTTCGGGAGGTGGTAGAAAGGGTCAGGAATCTGTCCGAAAAAAACCGCGTCGCCCTGCTTTTCGGAAGGGAAGACAGGGGACTTACCAGTGACGAGAACTCGGTATGCTCATTCATGATCAGGATCCCTGCCGCCCCTGAAAACCCCTCCTTCAATCTCGGCCAGGCAGTGCTCATCGTGGCCTATGAGCTCTCGTATACAGATTACACGTGCAGCCAGTCTCCTGCAATCATCAGCAATAAGGATCTCTCCAACCTCTTTCAAAGACTGAGAAAGCTAATGAAAATGCTGGGGTATGCACCCAAGGGTATCAGGGACGATGAGGAAAAGATCATGCGGGACCTGAAGCGACTCCTGGCAAAGGCTGCTGTCACGGAGCGAGAGGCGCGCATGCTCCACGGTATCCTCTCGCAAATAGAAGAGGCCTCAGAAAGAAAGACGTGAACAGGAGGGAATACTTAGAACTGTGATTTAAACAGCAAGAAGGCCTGCTTGAGCTCCTCCAGCTCTCTTCTGAGCCTTGCCACCTCCAACTCCAGCCTGATGATTTTCTCAAGTGCCCCCTTCTGGGGAGCCGACTTTTCATCCGGTAACTCATACCCTGCTTTTTCTGTGCCTACCTCCCCGGAAAAAAGGTGCATGTACCTGCACTCCTTCCTGCCGGGTTCCCTTGGTAACCGTATCGCCAGGGGAGGATTATGCTCTACCAGCACCTGCATACTTTTTTCAGCTTCCCCCAAGCTTTCAAAGACCGACATCCTTTCCACATGGGGCCTGAGTTCTCCCACGGTCTGGGGGCCACGGAGCAAGAGTTCGCAGAGAACGGCCATTTCCCGTCTCGACAGATCAAACTGGTCGAGGATCGCATGGAGATATTTGGGAACGCGGCTCCCCGCAGAGTGAGTTTTTCGCGCAAGGCCTTTTTCCTGGAGGAGCTGCAATCCATGCGCCACGGCAGACTCTTCAAAGGAAACAACAGGGTTGCGGTTCGATTTCTGGTTGCAAGCATTGATCAGCGCATTCAGAGACAAGGGGTAGTATTCGGGCGTAGTCATTTCCTTCTCCATAAGGCAGCCGAGGATGCGAACCTCCATGTCATCAAGAATCATATCCATTCCGAAACCTCCGTAGTCTCCCCTGCAGGAAAGGGCCGCACTCTCCTTCCTTATGGAGAATAAGAACAGGATAAGTGCACATGAGGACTTACGCCAAAAGAAAGAAAAACCCTGCTCCCCCTCGCACAGAAGAACGGCTTACATCCGTCCCCTCAGCGGCTGGAGAGAGGAATGTAAGTCTTCTTGCCTTTCAACGACGTAACATAAGAAGGCCTTATAATCCGGCCCTGGACGATCTCCTCGATCCTGTGCGCGGACCAGCCGGCCACACGCGCCATGGCAAAGATCGGCGTAAAAAGCTCTTTGGGGATACCCATGCACTGATAGACGAAGCCCGAGTAGAAGTCCACATTGGTGCAGACCACCTTTCCCTTCCTTTCCTTCACAAGTCGTGGCGCTATGCGCGCAATCCTCTTGTAAAGCGAGAATTCCTCGTCCCGTCCGACAGCCTTTGAGAGTGACCCTGCCCTTTGCTCCAGGAATACCGCCCGGGGGTCTGATACGGTATACACCGCGTGGCCCAGCCCATAAATCTTTCCGGACCTGTCCCCTGCCTTCTTGTCCACGATCAGCTCAAGGTATGCGGTCACCTCGTCATCGCTCTCCCAATTCTTCACCTTTTGCTTGATGTCCTGGATCATTGTGACAACCGCCTCGTTGGCGCCTCCATGCAGGTGGCCCGAGAGTGACCCGATTCCGGCGCAGAGTGCCATATAGGTATTTGCACCTGAGGATGAGACACATCTGGTCGAGAACGTGGAGTTATTCCCTCCGCCGTGCTCGGCATGAAATATCAGCATCGTGTCAAAGAGTTCGGCTGTGGCCCTGCCAGGCACTTCGCCCAGCAGCAGGTGCAGAAAGTTCTCGGCCATGCTCAGCTGCGGGTCCGGCTCTTTCAATTTTGAAAGAGCTTTTTTCTCCATCGTCGACGTAAGATAGTTATACGCGATAATGGTCGGAAACTTTGCAATGAGCTCGATACATTGCCGCGTCACATCATTCATGTCAATGGAATTCGGGTGTTTGTCAAAGAGGTGCATCGCAGACACAATGGTGTGAAGAGACCCCATCTGGTCATTATGACGGGGTCTGTTGAGAATCATCTGTTTTACTTCAATGGGAAGCGCCCGTTTTTTGCCCAGCAGCTGGGAAAATGCCTTCAGGTCCTGCTTTGCCGGAAGTTCACCTGTGAGAAGCAGATAGACGGTCTCTTCAAAGCCGAAACGGCCCTCATTTTCCTTTTCCTGAACCAGTTCCACAACGTCATATCCGCAATAGAAGAGCTTCCCCGGCACAGGATTGACCTGCTCAATGCCGTCGCCATGGCCGACCTTCTCATAGCCGATTACCTGGCCCTTGCTCGTGATGCCCACAAACACGCCAGTGCCATCTTCGTTCCTCAGGCCCAGTTTGATGTTCTTTTCTTTGACAATCCGTGGATCGACCTTGTCATGAAGTAAGGCAAGCTCCTGAACTTTTCTGAGTATTGCGTCCATTTTTTATACCCTCTTCCGATAATTTTCAACAATAGTATTATTAAAGTATATCTTAAGGGAACAATGCAACACCCTCAGCACTTCCTAACGGTCACGCCTCCTCAGCGCTACTCCTTTGCCTCCTTGCTCTTTGGCACCATGGACCCTAGAGCCACCGTAATGGATAGATACTACCACAAAAGTATCCGTCCCCTTAGGGCTGCTCACTGTCACCTCTTCACCCTCTGTCTTCCGTAACAATGCCCTTGCCATAGGTGAATCAATGCTTATATACCCTTTGTCAGGGTCAAACTCATCAGGTCCCACAATGCGATACCTGGACTTGTTCCCCCTGGTATCCTCAAGTTCAACCCATGCGCCAAAAAATACCCTTGAAGTATCATCAGGTATCCTGTCCACGACGACTACCTCGCTCAATCTCTTTGAAAGGAACCGTATACGCGCATCAATCTGGCGCAACTGCTTCTTGCCGTAGATATACTCTGCATTCTCAGAGCGGTCCCCCATGGCAGCAGCTTCAGCAACAGCCTGAGTGACCTGGGGCCGTTTACTCTTCCACAGATAAGACAGTTCCTCACTTAAGCGCCTCAGGCCGTCAGGTGTGATATAAGGTGAGACACGTGAAGTGTGCGGCAATAGCTTTTTCATATCCCCCCTATGTGCTCATTCATTATAACGGAATCAGACCAAGCCTTGTAGAAAGCCGGGCAGCGAGGAGTTCCTTTTGGCAACGTGAGGGTGATTATGAAGGATGGCCAAAAGGAAACAAACTCATACAGGGAAGAAACGCGGATATCGCTGTTCAGGCGGGAACCAAAATTCCGGCGTATTGTTCTCCCCCTGCAATGAGCAGTTGCACGAATTCCTTTGCAGTCATAGGCTTGCCAAAGAGAAAGCCCTGTGCTTCATCGCAATGGTGAGCGCGCAAGAATTCAAGTTGGTCAGCGGTTTCCACTCCCTCGGCAACGACCCGTAAATTCATGCTGTGCGCCATGGAAATAACCGCCTTGGAAATCGCATCATCGTTGGGATCCTTAGTGAGGGAACGCACAAAAGACTTATCCAGCTTCAGCTTTCCTATGGGGAGCTGTTTCAAATAGGTTAACGAGGAATACCCCGTACCAAAATCATCGATAGCGCAGTGCATTCCGAGGGCCTTCAGCTCATTGAGTGTGGACGCAGTGTGTTCCAGATTTTGCATCATAATACTTTCAGTTATCTCCAGTTCCACGTACTCAGGCGCAAGCCCCACCTTATCCAACACACCTTTCAGCATCTTGATAAAGTCTTTTTGATTGAATTGGTGCACCGAGATATTGATGGCCATACGAATGGGGAAGAACCCTGCTTCCTGCCAGGTTTTGTTTTGAGCGCAGGCGGTAAAAAATACATGCTTTCCGATGGACGAAATGAGCCCTGTTTCTTCTGCGAGAGGAATAAATTTAACAGGGCTCAGCAGGCCATACTCAGGGTGCTGCCAGCGCACAAGTGCTTCTGCACCGGAAATCCTGCCGCTCCTTAAGTCCACCAGGGGCTGGTAGTGCACAATGAATTCATTGTTGTTTGCTTTCCTGAGATGGCTTTGGAGGATGAGTCTCTCCAAAGCATTCTCATTGATCGTCGCACTGTAGAATTGAAAGTTATTTCTTCCCTGCTCCTTGGCATAATACATTGTAGTGTCGGCATTCTTCACAAGGACTTCCTGTTCGTCACCGTTGTGAGGAAATACGCTTATGCCGATGCTTGCCGTAATGTGAACGTCAGTCCCGTTAAGCACATATACGTTGGACAGATTCCTCAGGATCTTTTCCGCAATAACCGAGATGTCCTCAAGGCGGATGGTATCCGGAAAGATCATCACGAATTCATCGCCTCCGAAGCGGCTGACCGTATCTCCTTCACGTACGATGCCCTTTAACCGCTGCGCCACCTCCTGGAGTAGGAGGTCACCTACCGCGTGCCCCAGGGTGTCGTTCACCACCTTAAACCGGTCGAGGTCAAGGAACATTACTGCGAGCAACTCCTTGTGCCTGCGTGCATTTGCCAATTCCTGATTCAAACGGTCATTAAATAACGAACGATTCGGAAGACCAGTGAGGGGGTCGTAGAACGCCAACTGCTTTATGGTCTCTTCATTCCTCTTGCGTTCGGTAATATCCTCACACGTCGTGATGACCGCAAAAACCTCGCCCTCGGCATCCGTGACCACGTCTGACATGAGCTGGACGGGAAAGGTACTGCCGTCTTTCCTGGTATTCATAGTTTCACGCCGAAACCTCATGAGCATTGACTCCGGGGACTTTGCCTTCCAGATGTGGGGAGGAGCAAAGATTCTCGCGTCCTTGCCCGTCAACTCTTCCACTCGGTAGCCGTGCATTTCCGCATCAGCAGGATTGATGTAAATAATCTTCCCGTTGCGGTCAGTGATCGTTACGCCTATCTGCATAGTCTCAACAGCCTTCTGCAAAGAAAGGAGTGTTCCCTCATTTCTCCTGCGCGTGCTTCTTTCCTTTCTCCAGTGACGGTACAACACAAACAGAAGTCCTAATAAGAACAGGAAATTAAAATTAATGAGCGCTTCTGTGAGCGGAAACCGTATGTATGAAGTGAGAAACTCCGAACGGGTATGCCCAAAATTCAAGACAAGCGTGAAAGCAGTGAGGAAGAATGCAAGGAAAAGAACGATGGAGAGATAAACGAGATCCCTGTTTGTCTTTTTTAGCATGTTTTATATATGTTGAGCATTGTACACTCTACTGAGCACCATTATACCACGCACCCCGTTTCTTGTTATGCAGAATGTTCGCCACCAAACAGTGCAGAAATGAGGTCAGCTGAAGAAACGGATCTCACCTCATTGTGATGCGGTGTCGCCTACCCTATAGCTCCAGTTGCCAGCGGCGTGCTATTCTTTCATCATCCATAAGACTTCCTGCACTTCCTCCTTCTCTTCCTTTCCTGCCAGGGATGTCTCGACGCACACCCGGATGGAGGTAGAGGACAATAATGAACATTACCAGCTCTCAAGCAAAGACCATGCCATAGACTGCCGGATCGTTTCCTGTTGATGAGTTCGCACGAGGCGCACAGACATTAATTGATCCCGGGTTCCCTTCCTTTCCAAGTGCTCACCCGATGAAAGGATTCCCATGTGTGTAGAAATGGCATTCTTTAATATGTTTCATTGGTGTCCACTGTACCACGGCAGCGTTATCCTGAGCAATTTGGATGTGTTTTCTGTTACCACACAAGCCACCACAATGGTTCCTGGGCGTAAAAGCCTTCAGTCATCTCAGTACCATCGCGCCATGCAAAGAATTCATTGTAGCGGTCATAAACTTGACCGATTTCCGGTCGCACCGTCCGGGTTTTGACCACAGTGCGCCATATGAGACAATTTTCTGCTTTGCGCCTTTACTCACCAATGACAAAAAAACATTCCGTATCATAGGGTTCTCAGGAATAGGGCGTATTTCTGCTTTATTTGTCAGACTGGCATCGGTCTTGCCCTATACACATTATTGGAATAGGCTGATGAACCTTTACCGCGAAGACAGAAAACGTTCATAATTAAGGAGAGTGAGGCACTGCATATGCAAGAGGATGCACCTTTCAACATGAAACCCCTTTCAGAACTTATTGCCACCCACGAGGACTGGCTCATGCACAGAGTACTTTACTATGCGAAAGATTACGGGTATACGAAATATACCTCTACCCTCGCTGAGGCGTGGAGGATCTCAATCAAAGGACTCTCGGATACCCTCATTTCAGCCATTCATATGCACGGCGCACCGCCTGAACTGGATCCGGATGAAAGAGTTGGCGAGGATCCTATTGCAGCCTTCGGTATCCAAGAAGCCCGGCGCCACAGGGCACGAGGTATCAGTATTGCCATGTTCCTGGGTCTGATGAAATACTACCGGCAAAGCTATATAGATCTGGTCCTGGGGTCATCATTCGGGGATATCGAGAGAGAACTATATATTCTTTTTGTAAATCGTGTCTTTGACCGTGTGGAGATCGGGTTTTGCAGCGAATGGTCTGCCCAGGAAAACGATGCCAGGGTTGATGAGCTTCAGGCAGCTAACCGTTCCATAACAAATGAAAAGAACAAGTATCTCACTATTTTTGAAAGCATTCACGAGCCCATCTTCCTGCTGGACCGCGGGAACCAGATCGACAACCTCAACCATTCCGCAGCTTTGCTTCTAACCGGGATGAACATACCTGGTTCTCGGTACTACGACGAAAACCCGAACAACCAGTATCTCCCGTGGCTGAACGATAAACTGAAAGAGCTTGAGACACACACGGATGGGGAGAGTGCCTTTGATATTGACCTTGAAACGCTCGAGGGCGCGCGCTGGTTTCATGTCAGGTTGAAGCGGATGCTAGACGTGAGTGAAAAGTTCTGGGGAACAGTCGTCACTCTCAATGATATTACAAAGAGAAAACAAATGGAGGAGCAGCTGCATCTCCAGTTATTAACCGATGAACTGACCGGGCTTTATAACAGGCGGGGATTTCTGGTCATGGCCGAACAGCACGTAAAGATGGCGCGGCGGCTCAAGAAGGGAATAATTATTATTGCCGTTGATATGGATGGTTTGAAAACCATCAATGACAAGTACGGCCATCAGGAAGGTGATGCTGCCATTGCAGAGACAGCACTAATCCTGAAGCAATGCTTTCGTGAGTCAGACATCATCGGCCGCATGGGTGGCGATGAGTTCGCGGTCCTCCTCCTTGAGGGCGTGGACGTTCCCCCGGAGCAGACCGTCATCGACCGCCTCAACGCGCACCTCCGCACCAGGAATGAGAACAAAGGCAGGGATTATCAGTTATCGTTCAGTACCGGAATTTTCCGCTGTGCTCCGGAATGTATAAAGTCTCTGGATGAGTTGTTGGCCAGGGCAGATGCATTGATGTACCAGCAGAAACAGAGTAAGAGGACCTTATGAGCGTCTGACAATGTCTATGTTCCTCTTGGATTCCTCACTGCCACTAAAGGCTTAAGGGCTTCCCATCAGGAATGAAAGCGTTTCCTATGTCTGGATACACAACAAATGTCATTGTCCATCGCGCTGTGCTCGATGCAGGGGTGCATTTCATCCAGAAACCTTTCGATATGAACGAGCTTGCCCGCAAGGTCCATGAGGCGATCAGAGGCAGCTGGACGTTCGCATACATGCGTGGGAAAGGGGCAAGCGCTGTTCAGCCCCAGGGCCTCACCTCCTTCCATCTTCCTTTTCTGAACCGGATAGTCATGGCAATGCCCTGAACGCACATGGATATAACCATGGCGAGCCAGACGCCGAAGGCGCCGTATCCTAAGACAACCGCGAGAAGATACGCAAGGGGTAAACGGATAATCCAGAGTGCGCTCACGATGACCAGCATCGCCCCTTTCGTATCCCCGGCACCCTGGAGACACCCTCCCAGAATAACGCTGAGCGCCATAAAGGGCTCGGACAGCATCGTGACTCTTAGGTAGCGCGTAGTCTCGGCAAGTACCTGCCAATCCTTTGCCACCGGTGAGGTAATGTCACCCGCCCATATGAAGATCGGCAGCGCCATAATACTGACAAACAAGACCCCTGAAACAGCTATCTTCCATCCTATCTTTTGCGCCCTTTCTGATGCCCCTGCGCCAAGATTCTGACCCGTAAGCACTGATGCCGCCATGCTGAGGGCAAAAGCGGGAAGGTAGATGATGGCTTCGATCCTCAGTCCGTTGGTGAGCGCTGCCATGGCAGTGATACCCCCTTCCAGAAGATGGCTTAGGATATTGTAAAGCACAATACCGCCGGCGTTCCACGATATTTGTATGAGGGCTGCGGGCCAGCTCAGGAGAACTATCTTCCTCACAAGATCAGCCGACACATACCATGGGCCAGAAAATATATTCTTCCAGCGGCTCTTTCTGAAAAGAATCAGGCATACAATCGTGCCCGCGGACATGGCGGCTGCAGTGGAGAAGGCAATGCCCCTGTAGCCAAATCCGTGAAAGGAAGACAGTCCGAAGACCAGGAGAAAATTCAGTCCGATATTAATCACACTGATGCAGAACATCGCCAGGAGGCTCAGGCGAACCTCACCTCCTGCACGAAAGATCGCGTTGGACAGTATCACGAGGTAATTCGGCGAAAGGGCGAAGGCGAAGATGATAAAAAAGTCATCGGCGATTTGCCGGACATTCCCGGAAAAACCTGCCAAGGACACGATCTTATCATGAAAGAGCAGTCCGGCACCGGTGAGCGCAAGGGCGCACGCAATGCCGAAAAGAAGGGACTGTTTTGCTACAGAGAGGGCATCACCGAATTTGCCCGCGCCCACAGCCCTCGAGACCAGCGCCACTGTGGCAATGCTTATGGCGTTTGCCACAATGATAATAAAGAAATAGAGCTGGGAGACAAATCCCACGATGGCCTGGATCTCGGGGCCGAGGAAGCCGGCAACATAGATGTCGGTGAGACCCACAAGAAAATTGAGAAACATCACAAGGAGCATTGGCCACGACATTCGCCAAATGTTTTCCCATGTGCTTCCAGTAGTAAGATCAATCCAGGCCTTTTCCGTCACCAAGACCTCCGCACATAATTGATCCGCCCATTCTATCTCTCATGGCCTGTGTCTGGAAAAAGGATAAACAGAGGCAAAAGACCGGACTAGTAACCAGAAACGATGAACTACTTCAGTGGATGCTGAACAGGGGAATTGAGGCGGCAACGGACGATCTGAAAAAT
>DATKOU010000090.1:0-3972 GCA_035524455.1 Thermodesulfovibrionales bacterium
CGCCGCACGCCTGAGGACCTCAAAGAATTCATGAAGAAGCAGCTCACCATGCTGAGGGCTGCGGCGAAAATGGTAAAACCAGGGGGGAGTATTGTCTATTCTGTGTGCTCAACAGAGCCTGAGGAAGGGGAAGAGGTGGTAAAAGAGTTCTTGAAGGATTCAGATGATTTTTATATTATAGACACAACGCTTCCCTTCCTTAAGGGATTTATGAAGGAAGGGCTTTTCAGAACATATCCCCACATACATGATATGGACGGATTCTTCGGGGTGAAGCTTTGCAAGAAGGATTGAGAAAAGCGGTAACGATTCCCCTTTACGTCATAGGGTTCATTCTCCTGGGGCTTGTATCGGGCTACCTTGCGTTCAAAGCCCTGAGTTTCAGCAAGACGGTGGATGTGCCTGACCTCAGGGGCAAGACCCTCGTAGAGGCCAATACCCTTTTGACCAAGAAGGGGCTGTATATAAAGGTTGAGGGTGAGGACTACGACCCCCTCATCGTTCCGGGGAGGATTGTGAGACAGGACGTGCCTGGGGGGAACAAGGTGAAGGAACAGCGAGGGATAAAGGTTTTTCTAAGCAAGGGGCCGAAAATCTGGTCCATCCCTGAGCTTGCAGGACAGACTATCGAGGAGGCCGAGCCGGTCATTACCAAGAGCGGTTTAAGAATCGAAAAGATCATCCGTCTCCATTCCGACACTATTGAGAAGGACAGAATAATTGCCCAACGGCCTACTCCCGATGAGGTGGCATGGGGAACTTCTTCCCAAAAAAGCGAAGAGAGCGGGGAACGGCAGTATGGTCTCTCCCTTATTGTGAGCTCAGGGCCTTATGAAATGATTTACAGCTGTCCTGAGTTTTCCGGGAGAAGCAGGGAAGAGGCACTGGCCCTTGCCGAAAGACTCCGGCTTAACGTACAGCTCTCGGGTTCAGGCGAAAGGGTAAAATCTCAAAGGCCCAAACCCCATACTCTCATAAAATCAGGAGAACCCGTCTATCTTCAACTGGAAGGAGAGGAGATTGTCAGATGATTAAGATTGCGCCCTCCATTCTCTCTGCCGATTTTACAAGGCTTGGAGAAGAGATACAGGCTGCGGAATCCGCTGGTGCGGATATGCTCCATATTGATATCATGGACGGACATTTTGTTCCCAATATTACCATCGGTCCCTTTGTGGTGGAGGCAATCAGGAAAACCACAGCCCTTCCCCTGGATGTTCATCTCATGATTGAAGAACCGGATCGGTATATCGCAGACTTCATCAAGGCAGGGGCCGATTATCTCACTGTTCATCTGGAGGCCTCCGTGCATCTCCATAGAACCATTCATTGGATTAAGGACAGCGGCGCAAAAACAGGGGTCTCCCTGAATCCCGAAACCCCCATAGGGACTCTCGATTACATTCTGCCGGATTTGGACCTCGTCCTTCTTATGTCGGTGAATCCCGGGTTTGGAGGTCAGGGTTTTATTCCCCAGATTCTCGGCAAAATAAAGGCCCTCAAAGGCCTGCTCGCCGAGCTGGGGTTCCCTGTGCTCATCGAGGTGGATGGAGGGATTAAATATGAAAACGCAAAAGAGGTGGCTGACGCAGGCGCTGACATTCTGGTTATGGGCTCTGCTTTTTTTAATTCAGGGGACTATCAGGCACTCACCGCAAAACTGAGGAATCTTTTCATTGCCAGATAAGATTTTACGCCGCGCAGAACTCATGAGAGAATCCTCCCGATACCGGGAGGCCCTCTCCCTCTATATAAGAGCCATACACATGTACAGAAAGAGGGGAAGCAAAGAAGGGGTGCTCAACGCTCTCCTCGCCGTGGGAGATATGTCCAGAATGCTGGGCGATTTCCCCCGGGCGGAAGGTTCATACTCTGATGCCATATTACTTGCCGAACAAATAGGAGACAGGGTAATCCGTGCTGATGCGGTTATGGGCCTGGGCCTCTCGGTGAGGGCGTTGGGAGATTGGCAGAGGGCATTGAGATTATTCGCTGAAGCCAGGGGTATCTACCGAAAAACGTCTGACAGGGATGGTCTTGCGTTTGCACTTTGGGCACAAGGGGGCGCCTACAGGATAGGAGGAAAAATAAAGAATGCCATGGGCTCCTTCAAATCTTCGCAGAGTATCTTTAAGTCATTAGGCACAGATCCTGACAATAAGAAAGGACAGGCTTACAGCCTCTGCGGCCTGGGCGGGGTCTCGCGTGTTGCCGGCCTGTTCAGGGACTCCATGGGGTACTACACCTCTGCAAACCGCTTGCTATCCTCTTTGAATGACCGGTTCGGTGTAGCCTATTCCCATTGCGGTATGGGGAACGCATTGAGGATGAGAGGCAACTACAAGAATGCGCTGCGCCATCTCAAGAGGGCAGAACGCATCTATCTGACAATCGGTGATATCGTGAGCTATTCCTATACCCTCTGGAGCCTCGGGATGGTGCACCTTATGGAGGGAAGATTAAGGTGGGCCGAACACTACGTGATGAAGGCGTTTGCGCGATTCAGAAAGACAAAGGATATACGGGGTCTTATCTATTGCAGACTTACTCTCGGCCAGGTACAGTACCTGAGAGGTCACAGAACCGCTGCACGAAGGGAACTCATGAAGGCGTTTCGCGATTCAGTGGAAAAAAAGTTTGGTATAGAGACCTGCCACTCAAGGGCAATCCTTGATTATATAGAAAAGGGGGAAAAGACTCACGGGTGTTACCGAAGAACCGGATCGGGGCTGAGTGTGGACTCCGTTCCCTTCAATATCCCCTAAGAGATTGGGTGCACTATGAGAACCCATAGAATGTGCTCCTCCGGTTGTTTCAATCATTACCCTCATCATTGGAGAAGAGTATGGCTATTCTGAACTTGCCGAATACGCTCACCATCACGAGAATCGTCCTTATACCATTATTCGTGACCTCGGTCGTCTATCTGAGATACGATTACGCCTTATATCTTTTTGTCATTGCCGCACTTACCGACATGTTTGATGGGCTCATTGCCCGCCTCAAAAACCAGAAAACGCTCCTGGGAAATTTCCTTGACCCCCTTGCAGACAAATTTCTTCTTATCACCTCCTTTGTCCTCTTTTCCCTCTACGGCCTGATTCCCACATGGCTTACCATCACGATCATAAGCAGAGACATCATTGTGATCACCGGCTGGGTCGTCCTTTATCTGCTCACCCATACAGCAAAGGTCGAGCCTACGATGATGGGTAAGCTTGCCATCACATTCCAACTCCTCCTTATCTGCTACATACTTCTCGACATCAACCTGCCTGCCGTTCCCGACATTCACGGATACCTGATATGGCTTACCGCAGTGTTTACAACAACCTCAGGATTGCATTATATTTACAGGGGGCTTAAACTTGCCAATGCATAACAATCCTGGTGCCGAAATAGCGAGCGTACTTCCCGAAAGCGTTGCCTATGCTGCGGGAATTGCCCCAGGAGACATAATCCTCTCCGTAAACGGCCACAAGGTCTGTGATAGCATCGATTTCATGTTTTTCCGGAACGAAGAGAAATTGCACGTCATCGCAAAGAGGAAGGACAAGCGCCTCTCATTTCCCCTTGTGCTCAAGGAGGGACAGGATGCGGGGATAGAGCTTAAACCCTTTAAGATAAAAACCTGTAAAAACAGGTGCATATTCTGTTTTGTGCACCAGCTTCCGAACGGCCTGAGGAAGACCCTGTACGTGAAGGACGAAGACTACCGCATGTCATTCCTCTATGGCAATTACATTACCCTTACCAACCTTTCCCCTCAGGACAAAAAAAGAATCATACAGCAGAAACTCAGCCCCCTTTACCTCTCTGTCCATTCCACCAGCGGCACGCTTCGCAATACCCTGCTGGGAAACCCCAAGGCACCTGACATCCTCAAAGAGATCGCCTTCTTCAAAGAACACAAGATACGGATGCATTGCCAGGTTGTCCTCTGTCCCGGTTATAATGATGGCAAAGACATCG
>DATKOU010000091.1:0-9109 GCA_035524455.1 Thermodesulfovibrionales bacterium
CCTATGTGTCAATGGGGAATTACGTATTCAACAGGGATGTGCTCCTGGATTCACTGGCAAAGGCGCAGAGGAAAAACCAGCATGATTTCGGGGCCCATGTGATACCCGACCTTGTGGAAACAGGCAAGGTATTCGCCTATGACTTTGCCACCAATGTCATTCTGGGCTCAAAGCCCTATGAGGAGAAAGGATACTGGAGGGATGTGGGAACCATTGCCGCGTTCTTTGACGCACATATGGACATGCTGAGGGACCTCCCCCTCTTCGACCTCCACAACCGGTCGTGGCCCATCCACCCTTCAAGCCATGAGCACCCTGCCACAAAGATACTGGGAGGGAACATACAGTGCAGTCTTATCGCTGAGGGGACCATAATCCATAACGCGAAGATACGCAATTCGGTGATCCGGAGTGACGTGGTGATTGAAGATGACGTGAGCGTGGAGGATTCCCTCATTATGGACCATTCGGTGCTCAGGCGGGGCTGCCGCCTCAAAAGGGTTATTGTGGATAAACACAATGTGGTGAAGGCTGGTGAGGAGATCGGTTTCAATCCCGACGCGGACCGCCTCTCATGCCATATCGACGTATCAGGGATCGCCATACTCCCACGGGGGGGAAGGCCCTCAAAGGACGTCCGGTAATGGAAAAAGATATCCTGAGCAAGGTGATCGAGGTCGAGAAGGAAATTCAGGAGAGGCTCAGGGAGGAGAAGGAAAAGTCCCATGAGTGGCTGGAAGGGGTAAAGACGGAAATCGAGAGGGACATTTCTCTGCAGGAAGAACAGTTACGGGAGTCATATACCAGGGGGAGGGAAGACGCAAAGGCGGAAGCCGAAAGAGAAGCGGAAAGAATAGTGAAGGATGCTGCTACGCTCGCGGAGCGATACCGTCAGATAGGCGATGAAACATTGGAGAAGATCGTGAAGAAGCATGTGGTAAAAATACTCCCCGCGCACAGCACCAAATCCCCTTCAACAGGAGAATCTTCAGGGACAATTCCATGATTGTACGGATGTCGAAGATCGAGATCGTGGGGCCTAAGGGCCTTCTGGAAGACGTGCTTTCCCTTTTAAAGACCCTCGGTATATTCCAGATCGAACCAGCCACCCTTGGATTTATTGAAAAGGGGTGCGAAGAACATGTCAGGTCCTTTCTTCCGGAAGAACAGGCACTCTCGGAAATGATTTTTTTTGAGGATCTCAGGGCGAGGATTGGAGAGCTCCTCCTCTATCTCCCCGCCATTGAGGTGAGGATAAGCTACATAGAACCGCTGCCCATCATAGAAACGGTGAGCAAAACGATTCAGAAACATATTAGCATATGCAAAGACCTGTACCAGCGGAGGGATAACCTCACAAAAGAGGCGAATGAGCTCAGCCGCTATACAATATTCCTCTCAACGCTCTCAACCCTTATCGAGAGTGGACAGGAGACCCCTGATCTTGACTTTGTGGGTCTCACCATCAAGGAACCCGCAATGGTGGGCCGTCTCAGGGACCTGCTTTCACGGCTCACCGATTTCAGGTTTGAGCTCCTGACAGAGACCGCAGAAGACGGAACGCTCGTGGGACTCATTACCATAGAGAAAGACTTCTCGGAAAAGGTGAAGCGCTCTCTCACCGATGAACGTATCCCTGAACTGAGCTTCCCCCAATCCATAAGCAATCTCACCTTCTCAGAGAAGTGCGCATACGTCAGGAAAAGGGTTCTCGATCTCAATGCAGAGATTGCCTCCATCACCCGGGAACTGGAGAGGTTTTCACGGCGGTGGCTGCCTATCTATAACAGGGTGAAGGAATGGCTGGACGAGAAGCTCTCTCTGCTCAAGACCTCTGCCTCGGTCTTTGAGACGAGAATGTGTTTCTTCATCAACGGATGGATTGCTTCCAGGAATATGGAGCCGCTGAGAGGGCGGTTGACAGAGGCGTTTAAGGGAAGGGTAACACTGGAGGAGAAGGGGATGCATGAAGAGGACCTGGAGAGGGTACCCATCATCCTCAAGAATCCGGCCTATTTTCAGCCTTTTGAGCTCCTTGTGAAATTACTCCCCTTGCCAAAATATACCTCCTATGACCCGACCCCCTTCATAGGGATTTTTTTCCCCATCTTTTTCGGGATGATCCTGGGCGATGCAGGGTATGGGGTGCTCCTCCTTGCGCTCTCCCTCATTATGATGAGACGCTGGAAAAGGAGATGCGACCTGAGGGATGGGTGTAAAATCCTGTCTGTCGCATCCCTCTATACCATCTTCTTCGGTATCCTCTATGGTGAATATTTCGGTGAACTCGGCAATGAACTTCTTGGTATCGAGCCCCTGTTCATGGATAGGCGAACTGCCATTATCCCGATACTCCTTTTTTCACTCAGCGTGGGCGTCATGCATGTCACCCTGGGACTCTTCCTGGGATTCCTGTCTGCAATGAGGCAAAAGATCCGGAAGGAGGCTGCGTTTAAGCTTCTCAGCATTGTGGTGATCTTCTGTGTCGTCATCCTGATCGTGTCCCTGTTCAAGCCCTTTCCCTGGCTGGTCACGAGGCCGCTCATTATAGGAATACTCATCCTTACCCCTCTCCTCCTTTTCACGGGAGGGCTCCTCGCACCTCTGGAGCTTCTCAAAAGTATCGGCAATATCGTCTCCTATGCGAGGATTATGGCCATCGGGCTCGCATCAGTGCTTCTCGCCTATGTGGCGAACAGAATGGCAGGAATGATGGGTGATGTCGTGGTCGGCATTATTGCCGCGGTACTGCTCCATATTATCAACATCGTGCTCGGCGTCTTCTCTCCCACTATTCACTCCATGAGGCTCCATTACGTGGAATTTTTCAGTAAGTTCGTGGAGCACGGAGGCAGGAGATTTGAACCGTTCAAAAAGGGGAATTGAATGTGGAGAATAAATGCGGAGGAAGAATTCGGAATTCAGAGGAATGGGTGAGAGTGACGTTTGCCCGTGAGATATGCTCCTGAATTCTTGGTATAAACCATTTTTTCTGATAAGGAGGGAAAAAGGTATGGAAAAAGTATTGGTGGCCTTTGCCGCGGCCCTGGCAATCGGACTTTCCGCCATTGCCACTGCATGGGCGCAGTCAAGGATCGGGGCAGCTGGTGCAGGGACCCTTGCGGAAAAGCCGGAAATGAGCGGCACGATCATTATCCTTTTGGCGATTCCTGAAACCATGGTGATCCTTGGCTTTGTGATCGCGACCATGATACTCTTTACGGTCAAGTAAAATGAGTTATAGAGAACTCATTGATGCCCTCCAGAGGGAATGCGAGGAGAAAATCCGGAAGATCTGGCAGGAAGCAGAGGGTGAGGCTGCAAGGGCCAAGGCCGATGCAGCAAAAAGGATTGGGGAAGTAAGGGAAGGCCGCGAAAGGAATCAATCAGCTGCCTTAAAGGTCCTGACCGAAACAATTCTTTCAGAAGCAGAGGGGAGGGCCAGGGTGAGCAGGCTCTTGGCCGAGAAAGAGTTGTCGGATCGCCTGTATAGGATCGCCCTCAATTCCCTCCATCACTTGAGGGGTGAGGGATATAAGGATATTTTTTCTGCGCTGGTCAATGAACTTCCTCAGTGCAACTGGGGAATGGTAAAGGTAAATCCCCAGGACAGGGTATTTGCAGAGACCCTCTTCCCTAATGATGAGGTGGTATCGGACCCTGCAGTCACAGGAGGCCTTGAGGTGAACGAGAAAGAGGGCAGTCTGCGGGTCGTCAACACCCTTGACAAGAGACTGGAGAGAATATGGTCAGAGATACTGCCTGAAATGACAGAGGAAGTGAGATCCATGATGGAAAAAGAAAAGCAATCATTAACCGTGTAATATATCCGGGCGAGGAATATGCAACTCCTTCAGGAGATTGAGGACAGGGGATATCCCACAGAATACCTCCTTTCGAGAATAAGGGGGAGGAGGGTCTCCCTTATCTCCGACTGGGAACCCCTCCTCCTGGGAGCCGCCACCGCGGCGTCCATTCCATTGCATCATAGGGACTTTGCTCCTGATACCTCTTCCCAGGGCGAATGGAGACACCTTTTGAGGGAATTCAGGTGGGTGTATTTTCAAATGAATAAGAGACTCGGGCAGATCTTCTCTCCTTTTTTTCTGTATGCCGAGCTCAGGACCCTTTTCTTCTTCCTCAGATACAGGACGACCAATGAACAGACCAAGTGGGAGCAGCTCCTTTCCGTGAGTCTCCTCTCGAAGCGGTCTAAGATGCGTTTGAAAAGGAGTGAAGACATTCAAGATGCGATGAGTATGGTGGAAGAGCTCCTTGTGTCCTACTCATCAATATTCAGGGGGATGGGGGAAACCTTTATCAAGGAGGGATTAAGAGGGATGGAGCGGTGGCTGACCAATAGATATCTTGAGCATGCGGTGACGCTAAGTCTCCATCCTGTAATAAAGAAGTTCTTTGTCCGCACTATCGACTCAAGGAATCTCCTCACCCTTTACAAACGGCTTCGGTGGGATCTGAAGGGTGAAGCGGATTTTGTAAAGGGCGGCAGTATCACTGTACATAAACTGAGGGCAGCTGATGATAGAGGGGATATGTTCAATGCGTTAAGAATGATTCAGGCATTCACGGGAGTGACTGTGCAAAACCCCGATGCCACAAGTGTCGAAAAAGCCGTCTATACGGCCACGACACACACGGTGAGAAGGGAAGGGAGAGAGCCTTCAGGGGTTGCCCTTATCCTTGATTATCTTTGGAGATGCTCCATGGAGATCAGAAATCTGGGTGTCGTGATTCACGGGGAAGGGATTGACAGGGACATCCTGAGGACAGAACTGATACTATGAAAAAGATCGTCTGTCTCACTCCGCGGGGGGAAGAGTATGGATTCAGCCTTGCGGGAACGAATCATTATACAATCGGAGCAGAAGAACTGGAGGATACGCTGAAGACCCTGATGCTTGATGCAGAAACCGGACTTGTGGTCATTGATGAACGATTGATCAAGGGTATTACCAGGGAGAAACTGAGAGAAATGGAGCAGAGATGGTACGGGATCCTCCTCGTCCTTCCCGTGCCAGAAAAGCTGGGCGTGGAGGTTGAGGATTATGCCATGAGTCTCATCAAAAGAGCCATAGGTTACCATGTGAGGCTGAAATTATGATGGGCCGCATAAAGGGCATTTCAGGACCCACCGTGAGTGTGGACATGAAGGGTCTGAAGCTCTACGACAGGGTGTACGTGGGACATTCCATGCTTACCGGTGAGGTGGTAAGGCTGGATCAGGACGTTGCAGTTATCCAGGTGTACGAAAATACGAAGGGGCTGGGGATTGGCGAGCCGGTGAAGAGCGTGAACATGCCGCTCACCGTGAGATTGGGGCCGGGTCTTCTGCACGGGATGTTTGACGGGCTCCAGAGGCCACTGGAAATCCTGAGGGAAAAGATGGGGTCTTTTATCTCCTCGGGAACGGAGATCTATGCACTGGATTACCTGAAGAAGTGGAGCTTCTCTCCCCTCAAGAAGAAGGGTGAACCGGTAACGCGGGGCGAGATCGTCGGATACGTGGAAGAGGGTCCCTTCAAACATTTTATCTTCAGCAACTTCGAGGGCAGGATTTCACGGATCATGGGTGGAGAACTCAGCCTTAACGACACCATTGCAGAGCTGGAAGGCGGGAAAGAAATCTTTGCCTGTAATGAATGGCCTGTGAGGATGCCGAGGCCCTACAGGAGGAGGCTCTCGACCTGGGAGCCGCTTTTGACCGGCCAGCGCGTCATTGATCTGCTGTTCCCTCTGGCAAGGGGAGGGACCGCCATTTTCCCCGGGGGGTTTGGCACAGGCAAGACCATTCTGGAGCAGGCTATCGCAAAATTCGCCAATACCGACATTGTGGTGTATGTGGGATGCGGAGAGCGCGGGAACGAAATGGCAGAAATGATTGGGGAGTTTGAATCCCTCAAGGACCCGTGGACAGGAAAATACCTGATGGAGAGGACAGTGCTTGTGGTCAACACCTCCAATATGCCGGTGGCTGCGAGGGAGGCATCCATCTATACCGCAGTCACCATGGCTGAATATTACCGGGACATGGGGTACCATGTCCTTCTCCTCGCTGATAGCCTTTCGAGATGGGCCGAGGCACTGAGGGAGATATCTTCATCCCTAGAGGAGATGCCTGGTGAAGAGGGGTATCCCACCTATCTCGCGTCAAGGCTTGCGGGATTTTTCGAGCGGGCAGGGGTAGTCGAGACATTAAGCGGCAGGATTGGTTCTCTCACGATGATCCTGTCGGTATCTCCCCCCGGAGGGGACTTTACCGAGCCTGTGACTCAGGCGTGTCTCAGGACCGCAGGGGCGTTCTTCATGCTGGATACGTCCCTTGCCCACAGGAGGCATTTTCCTGCGATCAACTGGTTCCAGAGCTATTCCCTCTACGAAAAGGAGATTTCCCGCCATTTCATTGAGCATGTATCCCCGCAATGGGAAACACTGAAGGAGAGGTGCAGGGAACTCCTTAAGAGGGAGGAGTCATTGAGGGAGGTGGCTGAGATCGTGGGATCAGAGGGCCTTCAGGATGCAGACAGACTCTTGATGAAAGTGGCAGAGATGATACGGATGGAGTTTCTCTGTCAGAATGCGTATACCGAGGATGCCTTCTCTCCCCCGGAAAAAACAATCGCGAAGATGGGAGAAATGGTGGAGTACTATGAATCAGCGATGGCGAAACTCAAGCAGGGGATTTCCCTTGAGGAGACGCTTAAGGGATGAACATCTTACTAATGACAGGGAATAGCGCATGAGACTTTCGGAATACATCTATTCAACCATCTCTTCCATAAGAGGGCCTCTTCTCTTTGTGGAAAAGGTATTCAATGCGAGGGTGGGGGAGGTGGTGAGGATCCGCTTCCCTGAGGGAAAAGAGATGGAAGGGGAGGTGCTGAAGATAGATGGGGATACTGTCCTCATACAGGCCTACGGCGAGACTCGGGGCCTCGATACAGGGAACTCTTCTGTGGTGTTCACCGATTCTGTGAAGAGGGCGCCCCTTTCCCCTGATGTTATCGGCCGAGTGTTCAGCGGCTCCTACGCGCCCATTGATGGCGCTCCCATGTTTGTCCCTGAAAAATGGGTCCCCGTGACCGGATATCCCATTAATCCCGCGTCAAGGGCAAGGCCCGAAGAATTCATAGAGACCGGATTTTCTTGTATCGATGGGCTCAATACCCTTGTAAAGGGTCAGAAGCTGCCCATCTTTTCGAGTGCAGGGCTGCCTTCCAAGGAGGTGGCAGCCGTGATTCTCAAGAACTCACGCCTCGGCAGTGAGACCGGCGGTTTTGTGGTGGTTTTTGTTGCGGTGGGACTCACATATTATGATTACTCCTTTTACACGAGGGTCCTTGAGGAGATGCGGACAGGCTTTGTCGCCTTCGCGAACATGGCTGACGAGCCTGTGGTGGAGAGACTCCTCGCACCCAGGTTCGGGCTCACCGTGGCAGAATACCTCGCCTTTGAAAAGGGCATGGATGTCCTTGTGGTGATCACTGACATGACCAACTATTGTGATGCCCTGAGGGAGGTTTCGACCGCGAGGGAGGAACTGCCCGGAAGGAGGGGGTATCCCGGGTATATGTATTCTGACCTCGCCTCTCTTTACGAAAGGGCAGGGAGGATAAAAGGCATGACAGGTTCTGTCACCATGCTTCCTGTGGTGACCATGCCTGAAGATGATATCACCCACCCAATCCCTGATCTCACCGGGTATATCACTGAAGGACAGCTGGTCCTGAGCAGGGACCTTCACCAAAAGGGCATATTCCCTCCTATGGATGTGCTTCCAAGCCTTTCGCGACTTATGCAGAGCGGCATTGGCAAGGGCCACACAAGGGAGGACCACCGGAAGACCGCCAATCTTCTCTATAAGTATTATGCCAAGGGAAGAGACCTGAGAAGGCTTGAGGCAATAGTGGGAAGGGATGGGATGGCCGAGGCAGACAGGTTTATGCTCGATTTTGCCGATTCTTTTGAGAAGGAATTTGTCAGTCAGGGTATGGTGAGGAGGAATATCCAGGAAACGCTTGACACAGGGTTGAATCTTTTGAGAAGATTCTCCCTTACATAGAGTGGCGGAGGTTTGAAAAGGAATGGGCCCTTTCTCCATAGAAAAGACAATTTACTACCACGATACCGATTGCGGAGGAGTTGTGTATTATGCCAATTACCTGAAGTACATGGAGGAAGCCCGCACAGAGTATTTTCGCACCAGGGGAATCGAACTCCCGAAACTGGCAGAGAACAATATATGGTTTGTAGTCGCCCGGGTAGAGATAGAGTACAAATCACCCGCACGCTACCAGGACAGACTCAGGATATTTGTGACAGTGCAAGAGGCGAGGCTCTCCACCATAAAATTCTCCCATGAAATCAGGAAGGGTGAAAAAACCGTGGCTAAATCCACTACGACCCTGGTTTGCGTAGGAGGTGATTTCAGGCCCGCACCACTTCCTGAGGAGGTAAAAAAAGCATTAAAAGATACTTAATTACTGGTTGGTTATAATAGTTATATAAAGTATAACTTTAATATAATCATGCATCGGCTTTCCTCACTTATCAGAATCCTATGCGAGATCTTCCATTACCCTAATTCATTCGCAAAGAATATCAGAACATGAGAACCACCACTAAAGTGTGGGACAAAAGGTTCAAGAAGGATGGGAAAGTCTTCGAACAACCCCATGAGGATATGCCCGGTATAATCTCCTTATTAAAAGAGAAAGGTGCCAGAACTGTTCTTGACCTCGGAAGCGGCTCAGGACGGCATTTGGTATCCCTCGCAAGAAGCGGCTTTTCCGTTTTTGGCCTCGATAATTCCCTTGAAGGGACCCGCATAGCAAAGAACTGGCTTAAGCACGAGGGACTTTCCGCTGAGTTTCATGTACAGGAGATGGCAGACCCGTTGCCATTCCCTGACAGCTTTTTTGACGCAGTAATATCGATTCAGGTCATTCATCACGCCAGGCCAATGACTATAGAAAAGATTGTGAAGGAAGTTGCGAGGGTTCTCAAGAAAGGCGGATTTGTTTTCATAACTGTCCCGAAGGAAAAAAGCCAGGCAAAGAAGTTCGTCGAAATTGAGCCCTGCACATTTATC
>DATKOU010000092.1:0-11520 GCA_035524455.1 Thermodesulfovibrionales bacterium
ACCAAACCATAAGCATCCTCCCTGATAAAATTGGCCTCGCCACGTGTCATCCTCTTCTTCCTCGTTATCATAATCCCGCTCCTCTTGCTCTCCATCTACCCCACAGCCGGCCCTCCTTCAAAAAACTGGGGGATGGCAAGCTCGTACAAGTACTTGACAGCTTCTGGTTCTAGGTCTATAATTCATTTTAATCCCAGTTATGAGGTGAGTTCATAGCTCTCTGGATTGATATAATTATTATTTACGAAAATTTCCTGGGAGAAAAGAGTCCTATAATCCAAACAGTGCTGAACGTACTATCATTTGACCGCAGACTTTATTATTCCTTAAATTTGTAAATATCCACATAAACCTGTTCTCGGTTGATATCTTAAAGCGATCTTCAACCGGGTGAGGAGGGGGGGCAATATGAACGTATCTCGCCGCAACTTCCTGAAAGTCTCAGGAGGAACCATGTTACTCGGGTCTCTGGGGATAAACCTGGACCCTGTCAAGGCTTACGCTCAGACGTTGCGCATTAAGGATGCAAAGGAGTCTTACACCATCTGTCCATACTGCTCTGTAGGCTGCGGGATTACCGCCTATGTGAAGGATGGGAAAATCATCAATACCGAAGGTGACCCCGAGCATCCAATCAATGAAGGCACGCTCTGTCCGAAAGGGGCATCGCTCTACCAGATGGCGAACAATCCCCTGAGAGTGACAAAACCTCTTTACCGTGCCGCGGGTGCAAAGGAATGGAAAGAGGTGGAATGGGACTGGGCCCTTGACCAGATTGCGCGAAAGGTCAAAGACACAAGGGACAGGACGTTCAGGGAAAGAGCGAAATCAAAAGTAAAGGAAAAGAAGACTGAACCCGGCACAAAAGAGGGCGGTCTGCCCGTTGAGGTGGAGATCGATGTCGAGAAGGAATTCGTGGTGAACAGGACCGACGGCATCGCCCATGTGGGGAGTGCTGCTTTGGACAACGAAGAGTGCTATCTGCTCCAAAAGATGCTCCGCTCCTGGGGCGTTGTCTATATAGAACATCAGGCCCGAATATGACACTCGCCCACTGTAGCGGCTCTGGGAGAGTCGTTCGGTCGTGGCGCAATGACAAACCACTGGGTTGATCTCAGAAACGCGGACGTCATCCTCGTCATGGGTTCAAACCCTGCCTCTAATCACCCTATAGCCATGAAGTGGGTCATGAAGGCAAAGGAGAAGGGCGCAAAACTCATCGTTGTTGATCCCCGCTTTACACAAACTGCGGCAAAGGCTGATATCTATGCCCCTCTCCGCTCGGGAACAGACATAGCCTTTATCAACGGGATGATTAAGTACATTATCGATAACAACCTTATCTTCAGGGACTATGTGGTCAACTATACCAATGCAACTTGCCTGGTAAATCCGGACTTCAAGCTGCCGGTAGAGTTGGATGGCGTCTTTTCTGGGTTTGATGAAAAGACCGCAAAGTATGACAAAAAGACCTGGACATTCCAGATGGACGAGAAAGGTCTCCCCAAGAGGGACCTGACCCTGAAGGATCCCCGCTGCGTATATCAGATCCTGAGGAAGCATGTTTCCCGTTATACCCCCGAAATGGTCTCCAACATTACCGGAACACCAAAGGAAAAGCTCATTGAGGTATATAAGACCTTTGCATCCACGGGAAAGCGGGACAGGGCTGGAACCGAGTGTTATGCAATGGGATGGACCCAGCATACTGTAGGTGTGCAGAATATCAGGGCCTTCTGCATTGTCCAGCTCCTCCTCGGGAATATGGGTATTGCAGGAGGTGGAATAAACGCAATGAGAGGGGAATCAAATGTCCAGGGCTCGACTGACTATGGTCTCCTCTTCCATATCCTCACAGGCTATAACCCCACGCCCTCAGCTTCACTTGTCGACCTTAAGGCCTACAATGAAAAGTTCACGCCGAAAACAAAGGAGCCGAAGAGCGTGAACTGGTGGGGAAACAGACCGAAATACATGACAAGCTACCTCAAAGCGATTTATGGAGACAAGGCGACCAAGGACAATGATTATGGATATGGCTGGCTTCCCAAGCTTGACGAGGGGATGAACGCCTCATGGCTTAGACTTTTCCTCGCCATGGGCATGGGGAACTTCGAAGGTTTCTTTGCCTGGGGGCAGAACCCTGCCTGTTCGTCCGCTGCTGCGGCAAAGGTGAGACAGGTTTTCACAAAGCTGAAATGGCTCGTGAATGTGAACCTCTACGACAATGAGACCGCATCCTTCTGGAAAGGGCCTGACATGAAACCGGAGGAGATCCAGACAGAGGTGTTCATGCTCCCTTGCTGCTCCTCTGTGGAAAAAGAGGGAAGCATCAGCAATTCCAGCCGCCTTGCCCAGTGGAGAACAGCGGCCATTAAGCCCATCGGTCAGTCCATGCCAGACTCAGAGATCATGAACGAGCTGTACTACAGGGTGAAGAAGCTCTACCAGAAAGAGAAAGGGAAGTTCTCTGCGCCGATCCTTAACCTGACCTGGGATTACGGTGAAAAGAACAAGGATGGGAAGATAGAGCATTTTGATATCCACCGTGTGGCAAAAGAGATCAACGGATACTACCTTGAAGATATCTATGACAAGAAGGTTGACCCGCCCAAGCTCATTGGAAAGAAGGGACAACTTGTCACAAACTTTGTGACCCTCCAGGCAGATGGCACCACATCATGCGGCAACTGGTTATACTCCGGAAGTTACACCCAGAAAGACGATAAGGTCATAAACATGATGGCCAGGAGGGGCAAGGAAGACCCCACAGGCCTTGGACTCTATCCCAACTGGGCGTTCGCCTGGCCGTTGAACAGAAGGATCATCTATAACAGGGCGTCGGTTGACCCTAACGGGAATCCCTGGGATCCCAAGCGGGCTGTCCTTAAATGGAACCCCACCAAGGTGAACCCTGCCACAAATAAACCTGGTGTCTGGGAAGGTGATGTACCGGACGGTCCTGCTCCACCGTTATCAGATGAAAAGGGTGGAAAGCTGCCTTTCATTATGAAGCCTGATGGAATCGCTTCCATTTTCGGGCCAGGCCTTGCTGACGGGCCATTCCCTGAGCACTACGAACCTCTGGAATGCCCCATTCAGGAAAACCCCATGTCCAAGAAGCGGAGGATAAATCCTACCGCACACCCGATTGCGCAGATGGCCGCGCATTTTAGCTGTGATGTCCGCTATCCTTTTGTTGCCTCAACCTATAGGGTAACGGAACACTGGCAAACGGGTGTCATGACAAGACATACTCCATGGCTTCTTGAGATGCAGCCCCAGATGTTTGTGGAGATGAGCAAGGAGCTCGCTGCGGAAAAAGGGATCAGGAATGGCGACAAGGTAAAGGTCTCATCAGCACGCGGAAGCCTTTCGGCCGTTGCAGTGGTCACCGAACGGTTAAAACCGTTCAAAGTCATGAACCAGACGATCCATCAGGTCGGTATGCCGTGGCATTTCGGTTGGCAGTTCCCTGTGGACGGAAGCGGGGGGGACAGCGCCAATCTTTTGACTCCGTTTATCGGAGATCCGAATACAAGCATACCTGAATCAAAGGCCTTCATGGTCAATGTGGAAAAGGCATAGGGGGTGATATTATGACAAGAATGGGAATACTCGTCTCACCGGAATTGTGTATAGGATGCAGGGCCTGTCAGGTTGCCTGCAAGTCATGGAACCAGCTTCCTGGCGACAAGACAGTGAACAGAGGAGGCTTTGAGAACCCTCCCGATCTCACCCCGCACCTTTACAACAAGATACACTATCTTGAGGTGCCCGCAGCCACAGACGTTCAGCGCTGGCTCTTCGTGAGTCAACGGTGCATGCACTGTGACGATGCGGGCTGCATGAAGATCTGTCCTTCCCCGGGAGCCCTTTATAAGACAAAAGAAGGCGCTGTCGCGATCAATAAGGACAAATGCATCGGCTGCAAACTCTGCGTCGCCGGATGTCCGTTCAATGTTCCACGCTACGATGAGAAAGACAAGATTTCAAAATGCCATCTCTGCTACGACAGGATCGCAAACGGACTCCAACCTGCATGTACAAAAACCTGTCCTACAGGTGCCCTGAAATATGGTGAAAGGGACGCCCTTATCAGCGGCGCGCAAAAAGCCGGTTATGCAAAGCTCTATGGACAGACAGACCTGGGAGGTCTTGGATCGCTCTACGCGTTCAAGGATGCCCCTAAGGTCTACGGAATGGATGAAAGGCCGGCCATACCCGAGACCATTGTCTTCTGGCATAAAGTGCTCAAACCCTTGTCGTATATAGGGCTTGGCGGCGTCGTGGCTGCGTCCCTGATCCACTACGTTGCCATTGGTCCTCACAAAGAGAAGGAAGAGGAGGAAAAGAAAAATGGATAGAATGATCAAGAAGGCAGGCGCATTCGAAATCATCAACCACTGGGTGATGGCCATTAGCTGTATTCTCCTCGCCGTGCAGGGATATGGGTTCCTTTTCCACGTCGAGGGAGTTGGCTCGGTGTTTGGCGGATTTAACTCAATGCGGAACCTCCATAACTACCTTGGCATCGCCTTTTCGATCTCTCTCTTTTTCTCCATCTTTATGTATCTCAAGGAGGCCCTCACCTTTGATGCTGATGATATTGGGTGGATAATGGTACTGGGAGGTTATCTTTCCCATAAGGTAACTGTTCCGCCCATGGGGAAGATCAATACCGGCCAGAAGTTCTTCTATCTTGCAGTGCTCATCTTTGGGATCGGTATTTCCGCATCAGGCTATGTCATATGGCTTCTCCCGGGCAATAAGCAGTATATCCTCCTTTCCCACATTGTTCACAATATCAGTTTTGTCGTTTTGATGATCGCCATACCCGCTCACATCTACCTCGGTACACTTGCGAACCCCGGGACCCTGAGGATAATGCTTTCCGGAACCGTTCCCTACCAATGGGCCAAGAAGAGGCATCCAAAGTGGGTAGCTGAGGTGGAGGGAGGGCATAAAGCTTGAGTATTTTTGCTCCTCTATATATGGAAAAGGTTCTTGGATAGTCTCTAAGGAATCCCCCATGCCACTAGAAACCTAAGTGACATGGGGGATTATCAAAAAGGAAAACCATGAAGAAATTGTTAATTCTTGTTGTTCTGTTTTTAGCATCATCCCTCTCCTCTGCACAGGATAAACGATATGAAGTTCCTGTCGGGGATTCACCGGGGTATGGTCAGGCCAATGCCCCGGTGACCATGATCGAGTTTGTCGATTACCAGTGACCGCACTGCGTGGGGGTCGGTCCGACTGTCGATAAACTACTCAAAGACTACAAAGGGAAGATAAGGCTTGTGGTGAAAATGAACCCTTACAAGTATCGGGACTTCTCCCACATAGCCGCCGAGGCGGTACTTGCAGCCCGTGACCAGGGAAAATTCTGGGAAATGCATCAACTCCTGTTGAAGAAATCACCGCAGCTTGACAGAACCAGTCTCATAAAGTATGCACAAGAAAGCGGCCTCGACGTGAAGAAATTTACTGAATCCCTTGATACAAAAAAGAACGCGAGTGCCATTGAACGGGACAAACAACTTGCCATTTCCCTTGATCTGTACGAGACACCTGTATTTTTTATTAATGGGAGAAAGGTCACGGGAAACAGGGCCTATGACTATTTCAAAAAGATCATTAATGAGGAAATGAAGAATGAGAAAAGGTAGACTTTCCTTTTTGCCCTCCTTTGCGGTCATGTGGGGTATTATTTTATTCGTCCTCACTCTTGATGTACACGCTGGGCACCTTGAGCCTTTTAAATTCGTTCCGATTCCGCAACACAATCCCCAGACTCCTGAAAAGATTGACCTCGGCAAGAAACTCTTTTTTGACAGGCGTCTTTCCGGAGACGGCACCATGAGTTGCGCCAGCTGTCACATACCCGAACTGGCGTTCACCGACGGACAGGATATTTCCCTCAGCTATCCCACAACAAAGAACTGGAGAAACTCTCCCACCCTCATCAATGCGGCATTTTATAAATTCCTTTTTCATGACGGCCGCGTCAGGACCTTGGAAGACCAGGCACTTTTCCCCATGATGTCAGCGTTTGAGATGAACAAGAATCTCGACTACCTCGAGGAGCAAATCAGGGTGGTACCAGAATATGCTGAAGCCTTCAAAAAGGTCTTCGGGGGTGAAGTCACGAGGAAGAGGATTGCAATGGCAATCGCATCGTTCGAGAGGACCTTGGTCTCTTTGAACTCACCACTTGATCGGTACCTGAAAGGGGAGAAAGGTGCGCTCTCAGAAGGTGCGAAGAAGGGATTTGAGATATTCAAAGGCAAGGGAAAGTGTGCTGATTGCCATCATGGGGTGAACCTCTCTGACGACAAGTTCTATGCGCTTGAAGTTCCGGAAAATCCTGTTCTGTTGAATGATCCGAGGGTTACCGCCACGATGCGATTTGTGGCAAAGGTATACCATTATGACGATTACAAGAACCTGACAGAGGATCCCGGGAGGTATCTTATTACAAAAAACAAAAAAGACTGGAAAGCCTTCAGGACTCCCACATTAAGGGAAATTTCAAAAACCGCTCCCTACATGCACAATGGTGTATTCAAGACGCTTGACGAGATCATTGATTTCTTCGACTCCGGAGGAGGGAAGGGAAATAGAGCGCTGAAACCTCTGGGCCTGAGCGCCGAGGATAAGACGGACCTGAAGTCATTTCTCGTTGAGGCGCTGAATGGTGAAGAGATACCCATACAATATCCCGAAATCCCGTAAGGGTAATACCCGAACATTGAAATGAACATTGAAGAAATTATACAGGAAAAACCCCATCTCAAAGAGACCATCCTGCTCTATGAAAAGGTTTTGACTTTTGACAGCATGGTGGCAAAAATGACCAATGTCATTACCTTGGATGAGGTGACTTATCCTCCTGAAATAGCGGATGCGGTGGTGGAACGCTTTTCATCAAACTTCGGCATCCCGGAAGAACATCTGCTTCCTTTCAAGGAAGCACTGAAAATGGGGCAGCTTGATTTCACAAGACTTCCCCTAAACGAGATTCCCTCTTTTTCCTTTCCCTATCACGAAGATGAGCTTGGATTAATTCTCTTCCTCATGAGCAAGCCTTTCTTCCTTCGGCTGGGAGAAATGTATCATCTCAGCGGGAGCACATGGGAAGAGGGCAGGTGTCCGGTCTGCCATGCAAAGCCTTCCCTGGCATCCATCGACAGTGAAAACAGGAGAAAACTGTATTGTTCATTCTGTGGCACTAAGGGATATTACACACGCCACGGCTGCCCGCTCTGCTCAAATGAGGATACTTCAAAGATCACTCTTTTTACCTTTGACCAGGAGAAGGATTTCAGGATTGACGCCTGCCACCAGTGCAAATCTTACGTCAAGACAGTCCTCAATGAGAGCATTATCGAGAACCGCCTCACCCCGGACCTCGCTGACCTCATGAGCCTTCCCCTTGACGTCATCGCCCAAGGGAAGGGCTTCCAACGCCATTCACCCAACCCCATTGGCATGACGAAGATGGGATAAAAGGCCAATACAGGACTATTTCACAGTGTATGACGTACCTCATATTCTTCTTCCCCTGCCCTGCTAAAATATAAGAGAGATTCGAAGACCCTCCCTGTAAAGGGAAGGGTGAGGAGCTATAATTGTTTTTAAGAGATGATGAGCCCAGGGGTAGCCACTCCAATGAATTAGAGGAAATACAAAACTCTTCCCTGAAATCAAGAACGTATCCCTCAAAACTTTTTGTTGAGGTCACCACAAGGTGCAACCTCAGATGTGCCATGTGTGTAAAGCAGAACACCTCCACTGGCATGTCAGAGGGAAACATCTCCCTTGAGACGTTTCGTGCGCTGGAACCTTCATTCCCCCACCTTTCTGCCCTCATTCTTAACGGCGTAGGAGAGCCCCTGCTCTATCCACAATTAGAAGAGTTCATACGCAGGGCAAAAAAACAATTGCCGCACAATGCATGGGTAGGTTTTCAGACAAACGGAGTTCTTTTAAACAGGGAACGCGCTCTGTCCCTCGTTGAAGCAGGACTGGGCCGTATCTGCCTTTCCATGGATGCCATTTCCCGCGACACCTTTCGCAGGATCCGTGAGGGAGGTGAGGTGAGAGACCTGGAATCCGCATTCTCTGCCTTGAACGCTGCAGTAAAGAGTGCAAATGGTCACACGAGGCGGCGTCTCGACATCGGCATCGAGTTCGTACTCATGCGTGAAAACCTCTTTGAACTCCCCCAAACGGTGAGATGGGCTGCACACCGCAGGGCCACGTTCGCCCTTGTCACACAACTCCTTCCCTGCACCAAATTAGGGACTAACCAGGCTGTCTACGACACCAATACCCATGGGGCCATATCTGTGTATGACCTCTGGAAGAACAGGGCAGGACTTCAAGGGTTGGATATTCGGAGGTATTTCGATGTGTTCATGAAACACTTTAAGAATGCTGACGAAGAAAACATTTTTGCTCTCATCGAAGAAATGAAGGCCGACGCTGGTTCTCGGGGAATAACCCTCCATCTGGAACGGCTCCTCCTGAGGGATGAAGAATGGTTGAAAAGGGTGGAAGAGATTTTCGAAGAGACCTTAGAGATTGGACAAGAGGAAGGGATTGAGGTAAAGCTCCCTGAAATTGCCCCAAGGAACAATAGAAAGTGCGAGTTCGTCGAAGGAGAGAGCTCGTTTGTATCATGGGAGGGAGACGTGCATCCATGCTATTTCCTGTGGCACCGGTATAGCTGTTATGTGGGGGGATGGGAAAAACAAATCAAGCCCTGGAGTTTCGGTAATCTGAAGGAAAGAAACATCCTTGATATCTGGAATGACAGAAATTACAGATCCTTCAGGGAGAGTGTCCTTCGCTATGACTTCCCCTTCTGTTTTGATTGTAGTTTTGCCCTCTGCGACTATGTCCAGGGTGAGGACTTTGAGCAGGATTGTTACGTAAGCAGCGTTCCCTGCGGGGCATGCCTCTGGTGCACCGGTCTGTTCCATTGCCTCCAGTAAGATTTTCGTCTCCTCCAATCAATATCTCCTTTCACGTTTCCCCTCTCACATGAAAATAATTTATTTGACAAATGAATTGTTTTCACCTATCCTCTTATAAAGAAGTATCAAGTTCTATCCGCATTGCAAATGTTAACGTTTCATCAAACATATCCCTGTTTTATGCAGAAGGGAAGAATGGGAGGATTGTATGGACAAGGTTCTCAGAATTAACGTAGGGGCGGCAGGTGGACCAAAGGCTACTGAAGTCCCTGTGGGTGAATACGCCGGATTTGGGGGCAGGGCAATGACCTCTGCCATAGTTTCGAAGGAAGTTCCGCCCTTGTGCCATCCGTTGAGCGGCGAGAACAAGCTGGTCATCGCGCCGGGGCTGCTGAGCGGGACAGCCGGCGCTCAGTCGGGACGGATATCTGTGGGCGGTAAGAGCCCCCTCACCGGCGGCATCAAGGAATCGAACTCCGGAGGACAGGCCTCCCAGGTCCTCGCAAAGCTCGGATACAACGCCATCGTGCTCGAAGGGAAGCCGGCGAATGATGACCTCTACAAGGTCTTCATCAACAAGGACGGGGTCAAGATCACCAAGGACAATAGCCTCAAGATGCTCCCGAACTACGACCTGATCGCGAAGATGAAAGCAGAATTCGGGGACAAGGTGGCATGCATTTCGATCGGACCTGCAGGCGAAATGAAGATGGGCGCCGCGACAGTGGCCTTTACCGACATGGAGCAGCGTCCGACCCGTCACGCAGGCCGCGGAGGGATGGGCGCGGTCATGGGCGCAAAGAATATCAAGGTCATTGTTCTCGACGCCACCGGCATGCCGGTGCGCGAGCCCAAAGACCCGCAGAAGTTCATGGACGCGAACAAACGTTTCGTAGACGGCCTCAAGAAACATCCGGTCACCGGCCAGGGCCTTCCGGCTTTTGGTACGAACGTGCTGACGAACATCCTGAACGAAGTGGGCGGCTATCCCACCTACAACTTTAAGCAGGGCCGTTTCGACGGCGCCTCCAAGATCAGCGGCGAGACCCAGGCGGAAACCGAGAAGAAGCGAGGCGCGAACCCGACCCACGGCTGCCACCGGGGATGCGTCATTCAGTGTTCGGGCACCTACAACGACAAGGACGGCCACTACCTTACCAAGCAACCGGAGTACGAGACCGTCTGGGCCCATGGCGGGAACTGCGGGATCGGTGACCTGGATGCCATTGCCAAGCTGGACTTTCTGGATGACAATTACGGTTTGGACACCATCGAGATGGGCGCGACCATTGGGGTAGCCATGGAAGCGGGCCTGGCAAAGTTCGGAGATGCCCAAGCCGCCATTGACCTTGTAAATGAAGTGGGCAAAGGCACATACCTCGGACGCATCCTTGGTAATGGGGCAGGCATGACCGGCAAGGCCTTCGGCGTCGAGCGGGTGCCGGTGGTGAAGAACCAGGCAATGCCAGCCTACGATCCCCGCGCGGTGCAAGGCATCGGCGTCACCTACGCTACGAGCCCCATGGGCGCGGACCACACCGCGGGATACGCGGTTGCCCAAAACGTCCTGAAGGTGGGCGGCGACGTGAACGCGCTCAAGCCCGAGGGGCAGGTCGAATTGTCGCGGAACCTCCAGATCGCGACTGCGGCGATTGATTCCACCGGCATGTGCCTCTTTATTGCCTTTGCGGTGCTCGACCAGCCCGATACCTTCCAGGCCCTGCTCGACATGCTCAGCGCGTTCTACGGGATCAACATGACGGGCGACGGCGTGACCGACCTGGGGAAGAAAGTCCTGAAGATGGAGCGGGACTTCAACAAGGCTGCGGGCTTCACCCCTCAGCAGGACCGGCTGCCGAGCTACTTCAAAACTGAACAGTTTGCTCCCCACAATGTCACATTCCAAGTCAAAGACGAAGATCTCGATAAGGTCTTTAACTGGTAATTGAATAAAAGAAACCCTTTTGGAGGGAGAGGCTGAAAGAAAGCCTCTCCCTTTTTTGTCCATAACACAAAGGGACCGAATACGTAGGCAGAGGTATCGTTTCTATGACCTGTTTTAGGCGACAAGATTTTGATAATAGTTCCCTCACACAGCTCTGTTTTGTAATAGACAATGCTCAGCTTCCCGGTTTCTACCAAATCCTCCAGGCTGGGTGCATGGTCAAGGCGCTTGTCGGCTGCAGCATCAAGAGCTTCCTCACTCAACAAATGGGAATATCTCCCGAATATATTGCAGGGCGGATACACTCTATCTTTCTTGAGGGAAGGCCTGTGGACGACATCGATTCCGCAATGATCCATGATGGGTCACACCTCTCCCTCTCTGCTGCCATGCCGGGTTTGGTGGGGGCCACCATGAGGCGTGGGGGCGTCTACGGGGCATTTCGAAGCTCCATTACGTATAACGAATCTGATTCCCATTGTGCAGTTGCAGAAGGATGTGTGCACCTGAAGTTCTTTAACCTCCTGATGGGGGAATTGGGTCCTGATCTACTCAAGAAGGGTATCTATCTGAAATCTTCCCAGATGGCGG
>DATKOU010000093.1:0-8983 GCA_035524455.1 Thermodesulfovibrionales bacterium
CATGTCATATGGCTGAAGGAGCACGCATTCCTTCTTTGACCAAAATTCATGGAGCTTCAGTATGAGAGTTTGAAAGTTCATGGCGATGACAAGAAATCATAAAGGAAGCGGAAGATGTTTGTCAACGAAAGTACGGGGGCATTGAGCCTTATCGATGTGGTATAATTGCATACAATGCAGGAGAAGCTGTTCATGAAAGGCAATGAGGTAATTGCCGAGGCGGCAATTCATGCCGGCTGCCGTTTCTACGCAGGATATCCCATCACTCCCCAGAATGAAATTCCCGAATATATGTCCCGGAGGATGCCCGAGGTTGAGGGGGTGTTCATTCAGGCGGAGAGCGAACTGGCAGCCATAAACATGGTGTACGGGGCCTCAGCATGCGGGGCAAGGGCAATGACCTCTTCCAGCAGCCCGGGGGTGAGCCTTAAACAGGAGGGAATATCCTTTCTCGTTGGTTCGGAACTCCCCGCGGTTATTGTGAATGTGCAGAGGGGCGGTCCCGGACTTGGGAATATTTCAGCAAGTCAGGCAGACTATTTTCAGGCGGTGAAAGGGGGAGGTCACGGCGATCATAAACTCCTTGTGTATGCGCCCTGCAATCTCCAGGAGCTCTGGGATCTTACCATACTCGCCTTTGATAAATCTGATGAATACAGGAACCCTGCCATGATTCTCACTGATGGGATACTCGGCCAGATGATGGAGCCGTTTTACCCAACTCCTTACCATCGGACCCAGATCCCTGAAAAAACATGGGCGCTCACAGGATGTCTTGGGAGAAAGCCCAATGTGTTGAAATCCCTTTATATGGGTGAGGGTGAACTGGAGATGCGGAACAATCTCCTTCAGGAGAAGTATAGAAGAATGAAAGAGAAGGAGGTGAGGTTTGAGGCAACGGCAGTTGAGGATGCAGAGCTTGTCGTGGTTGCCTTTGGCATCGCTGCCAGGATCGCCCTTTCCGCGGTAAGATGCCTGAGAAACGAAGGTATCAGGGTAGGGCTCTTCAGACCCATTAGCCTTTTCCCCTTTCCTGAAAAAGAGCTCTCCGGACTTGCAGGTAACGGAAGGGACTTTCTTACTATCGAACTGAACGCCGGTCAGATGGTGGAGGATGTAAGGCTCTCCGTGAATGGGAGATCAGAAGTGCATTTTTACGGGAGACCAGGGGGGGCAATTATGACCCCTGAAGAGGTACAGGAAAAAATACAATCCCTCCTTACCTCTCACTACTCAACTTCTCAAACTCGGTCCTGAAATATTTTGTGGTGAGATCATCATATACGCAGAACTCTATGAGTTCGAGGCTTGTTCCAGGGTTTTCTCCTATGTAGCGTGATGCAGTGGCAACCAAAATCTCTGCACACCTGTCCTTGGGGAATCCGAAGATCCCCGAACTTATCGCTGGCAGAGAAATGCTCTTCAACCCCTTTCCTGATGCGAGACTAAGGCTGCTGAGGACCGCCCTTCTCAGTTTATTGTCCTCGTCCCCTTCTCCCATCCGCGGTCCCACGGCATGGATCACATATCTGGCAGTAAGCTTTCCCGCTCCGGTGATAGCGGCATTGCCTACCGGGACAAAGCCGACCCTGTTACTTTCTTCCTGTATGACAGAGCCACCCTTTCTGACTATAGCTCCCGCGACACCCCCCCCATGCTGCAAATGAGAGTTGGCAGCATTCACTATCGCATCCACATTTCTTTCGGTAATATCCCCCTGGACAAGGCGCAGGGTTTTGTTTTTTATTGCCTTCTCTATGATTATCTTCATGGGTTCCCCCTTCCCTAGTTTAGGGGCAATAGTCGTCTTTCACTCTTTCCCAGATGAAACACCTCTCTTACAAATCTTGGGGTCGATGAGCCATAACTCAACATACTTTTTTTCCAAAGTTATAATAAGGCACTTTGCCTTTTTATAACTGTCTCTCACGTCTGTTCATACCCATTATATAAAACTTCAGTCTGTGATAAAATACCATAAAGACCTAGGGAGGATTCAGAATACCAACCATCTACGGCAACATCTCGGGCCTTAAAGGGACACAGATCCGCTCCCTTGAAAGGATCTATCGGAGAAAGATCCCTCAGGATAAGGTGATCACCCCTGAACTTGCTCGGTATTTAGGAGAGGTGTCGACAGAAATAGGCCGTCAGGTGGGGATATTAGTTCCCAGGTCAGGCACTATTACCCATGTAATTGTGGGAGATACAAAGGGAATTCTTATCCCTGACCTTGCCGATTATCCTATTGGGAGAAAGGCTCTACGAGGACTCCGTCTCATCCATACCCATCTCGTGGATGAACCTCTTACCCATGATGATCTCACTGACCTTTCTTTGCTGAGATTGGATCTCATTGCAGCAATCGGTATAAAGGATGGTCTCCCTGACCGCATTTTTGTTGCCCATCTCATGCCCCAGGGCTCTGAAAAACCTGTGGAGGTATTTCCTGGCCAGGGGTTCCACCAATTTGATATGGATTTCCTTTCCTTTGTCGGGGCCCTTGAGGACGAGATGGAGAGACGGCGCACTTTTGACCAGCAGGATGGCAGGGAGAGGGCCATCCTCGTGAGTGTATCCACAAGGCCGAAATACGAACAAGAGGATACCATGGAAGAACTCAGGGAGCTGGCCCTCTCCAGCGGTGTCCTTGTCCTCGATGGAATCATCCAGAGGCCTAAGGAGGTAAATCCCAAGTATCTGATGGGCGAAGGAAGGTTAAAGGAACTCATCATCAGCGCAATGAATAAGGGTGCAACTGTCCTGATATTTGACCAGGACCTCTCGCCATCACAGACCAAGGCCATCGGAGAATTGACCGAGTTGAAGGTGATAGACCGCTGCCAATTGATTCTGGACATATTCGCTCAGCGGGCCCACAGCAGGGACGGAAAGGTTCAGGTTGAACTTGCACAGTTAAAATACCGACTGCCGAGGTTAACGGGAAAAGGGACCGCCATGTCACGGCTGATGGGAGGAATCGGGGGAAGGGGACCGGGTGAAATGAAACTGGAAATTGACAGGAGGCGTGTGCGTGACAGGATTCACCTGCTGGCAAGGGAGCTAAGAAATCTCTCGGAGGCAAGAAGACAGCGGAAACAGAGAAGGGTAGAAAAGGGTGTCCCTATTGTGTCCATTATCGGCTATACAAATGCAGGGAAATCAACCCTCCTGAACGCCCTTACCAAGAGCGACACGTGTGTTGAGGATAAGATGTTCGCGACCCTCGACACTGCGAGCAGGAGGCTCAGGTTCCCCCGGGAACGGGAGGCCATTGTTACCGACACCGTGGGGTTTATAAGAAATCTCCCAAGGGATCTCATGGCAGCCTTCAGATCGACCCTTGAGGAGCTCGAAGATGCGGATCTCCTCGTACATCTTGTGGATGCGTCAAGCCCGAGGTTCGAGCAACATATCACCTCTGTGGATAAAATACTTGAAGAACTCCATCTCCGGAATAAGCCGCAACTTTTGGTGTTCAACAAGATTGACAAGATCACGAATGAGGAAGCGGACAATTTAAGGATACGGTTCCATGCCATCACGGTCTCTGCCCTCGATTCCTCAACATTCATATCCCTCCTGGAGGCAATAGAGAGCTATATTTGGAATAGCAAAATGGCAGATGCAACGGTATAATAGATGTGCGTGCAATACGCAACGGGTCATTAAATTTAAGAAGGATAAGCCGATTAGGAAAACCGAGTGCCGGTTTTCTCCTTCGGAACACAGGAGTATACATGGAATTTAAGCCGAAATGGATAGCATGGGAAATTACGCGGAGATGTAATCTCAGGTGCGTACATTGCCGGTCTTCTTCGGAACTGGAGGCTAAGGGCCATCCTGATTTTTCCAGGGAAGATGCATTCAGGATACTGGAGAACATAGCCGGTTATGCAAAGCCTGTAGTGGTGTTATCAGGTGGTGAGCCCCTCATAAGGGAAGATGTATTTGATATTGCCCGCTATGGCACAGAGAAAGGGCTGAGAATGTGCCTGGCGACCAACGGAACCCTCGTCAACGATACAATATGTGAAAAGATAAAGGATTCGGGGATAAGGATTGTATCGTTAAGCCTCGACGGGTCGACAGATGCTATTCATGACGACTTTAGAAATCAGACAGGGGCATTCTCCGGGACTGTGCAGGCGGCGAGGCTGTTCAAAAAGCATGGCATAGAGTTTATCATCAATTCATCATTCACAAAGAGGAATCAGGAAGATATCCCGAACGTATACAGGCTTGCAAAGGAACTGGGAGCTTCCGCCTGGTATATGTTCATGATCGTACCTACCGGAAGGGGAGAGGAGATCATGAACGAGCTTATCTCCAAGGAAGATTATGAGGATATCCTGGAATGGCACTACCAGATGGAGAAGGATGAACATGATATGCTTGTGAGGCCGACATGTGCGCCGCATTACTACAGGGTAGTGCTCCAAAAGGCCAAGGAAGAGAAGGTAAAATTCGAAAGAAGGACCCTTAAGTTCTCCACAGGAGGATCGAAAGGCTGTATTGCAGGGCAGTTGATATGTCTGATCAATGTGGACGGAGACGTGTTCCCCTGTAGTTATTTCCCCAAGTCTGCGGGCAATGTCAAGGTGCAGTCTTTTCAGGAGATATGGGAAGATTCCGAGTTGTTCAAGGAGCTGAGGGATTTCAAGAAATACAAGGGCAGGTGCGGATCTTGTGAGTATATCAATGTCTGCGGCGGCTGCAGGGCCAGGGCGTATTCCCTGCATGGAGATTTCCTTGAAGAGGAACCTTTTTGTAATTACATGCCCGTAAAGATGCAGAAAAAGACAATACGAGGATAAGACAACGGAGGTGGTATGAACGACACATTTCTTAAGGCATGCAGAGGAGAGGAAGTCCCCTATACTCCTGTATGGGTCATGAGACAGGCAGGGAGGTACCTCCCTGAATATCAGGCAGTTCGCGCTGAGGTGGATTTTCTCACCCTATGCAAGACACCAGAACTTGCCGCAAAGGTGACGATGCAGCCGATACAGAGGTTTGGGGTGGATGCCGCGATACTCTTTTCCGATATCCTCATCGCGGTGGAGGCGATGGGAATGCATCTGGAATTCTCTGACAAGAAAGGGCCTGTGTTGGGTGATCCTCTGAGAACCAAATCTGGCGTTGACCGGCTGATCGTCCCCGATACTGAAGACAGCATGCCCTTTGTGATAGAGGCGATCAAGATCCTGAGATCACAGCTCAAGGTACCCCTCATAGGGTTTTCCGGGGCACCGTTCACTCTTGCCACGTACATGATAGAAGGGGGGAGCTCGAAGAACTTCCTGAACACGAAGAAAATGATGTTTCAAAACCCTGGACTCTTTTCCCTCCTCATGGATAAGATCACAATGACGGTGGTATCGTACCTCAGCGCCCAGATCAGGGCAGGAGCCCAGGCCGTCCAGCTCTTTGACACTTGGGCAGGCATCCTGGCGCCTGAGGACTACAAGGAGTACGTCCTGCCCTCGGTGAAAAAAGCTGTTGCTGAGTTGAAGAAAGAAGGGGTGCCCGTCATCTATTTTGTGAATGAGTGCGCGGCGCTCTTGAAGGAGCTCAAAAAGACCGGGGCTGATATCATAGGGATTGACTGGAGAATAGACCTGAAGGACGCTGTTAAAGGACTTGGCAAGAAATTTGTGGTCCAGGGAAATCTTGACCCGTGTGCACTCTTCCTCCCCCGGGAAAAGATGGAGGATAAGGTGAAGGATATCCTGTGGAAAGGAGAGTTTGCAAAGGGACATATCTTCAATCTCGGACATGGGGTATTGCCTGAGAGTCCTGTGGAAAATGTCGCTGCGCTGGTGGAGGCTGTCCATAGATTTAGTGAACGGTAGTCTGACGAAGAGACGTCTCATTTCTAACGCCGCAAGAATTGCGCTCGTCTATTTCCTTGCGAGTTTCGTGTATATTTATTTCTCTGACCGTTTGGTGGAAGTCTTTATTCAAGATTTTAACCTTCTCACTTCTGTTCAGACCTTTAAGGGTGCCGCGTTTGTGGCATTGTCATCGCTCCTTATCTATGTGCTCGTCATCCGGAAGGAGAGGGAAAACGAGAGGCTCCTCCGTGAGCTTGACTCCAAGGTGAAGGAGAGAACCACCAAGCTGGAAGAGGCAATGCTTTTTGCCGAGTCAACGAGCAAGCTCAAATCAGAATTTCTGGCCAACATGTCCCATGAACTGAGGACACCACTCAATGCCATTATAGGTTTTTCTGAGGCAATGCTCAGCGGGGTGTACGGACCGGTCAATGAGAGGCACAGGGAATATCTCGGTGATATCCTCACCAGCGGGGAAAACCTCCTCGGTCTTATCAATGATATCCTGGATCTCAGCAAGATAGAAGCTGGTTCCATGGATCTGGAACGAAGGACATTTTCCCTGAAGGAACTCATGAAATCTGCAGTGGGGATGTTTAGGGAGAAGTCCGTTGCGCACAATATTACGCTTGAATGTCATGTTGAGGACGGTGTGGATGAGATCGTTGCAGATCAGAGGAAGGTCAAGCAGGTAATGGTGAATCTCTTGTCAAATGCCCTGAAGTTCACCCCGGCTGGCGGAACAGTGCGTATGAATGCCAGAAAAGCGGCTGACACAATCGAGGTCTCCATTAAGGATACGGGAATAGGGATATCGAGCCATGACATTCCCCACCTGTTCCAGCCGTTTCATCAACTGGAATCACCATTCCAGAAAAAATACAGTGGTGCGGGTCTTGGACTTTTCCTCACCAAGAGGCTCGTTGAGTTACAGGGGGGGGGAATCCGTGTGGAGAGTGAAAAAGGGGAGGGATCAGTCTTCTCTTTTTCGATTCCCATTAAGGGCAATGTCTGATATATTGATAAGGGGAAGCGGATGTTCAAGGGCGGTTGAGTCATAAGGGAGGGTTGCGATCAAGAAGATACTCATAGTGGACGACGATGAACTAAACCTGAGGTTTATGTCATCGATGCTTGAGGCCCAGGGATATCAGGTGGAAATCGCCAGAAACGGGGCGGAGGGGATTGAGAAGGTCCTCAGCTTCCATCCTGACGTGACGCTTCTTGACATCATGATGCCCGAGATGGATGGCTACGAGGCATGCCTGAGACTGAAGAACAGGGAAGAGACAAACAATATCCCTTTGATACTCGTAACCGCGCTTGATGACAGGGAATCGAGACTTAAGGGGTTTAAGGCAGGTGCTGATGAGTTTCTCACAAAACCCATTGACAGGGTTGAGCTTACCCTCCGCCTCCAGAATCTTATCAAGGTAAAGGAATACGGAGACTTTCTCAAGGATTACAGCAAGACCCTCGAAAGCATGGTGAATCAAAGGACCCTCGAGCTCGAAAATGCATACCGTGAGGTGGAAAATGCCAATGAGAGGATCAAGAAAGGGTATCTTGATACCATTTACAGGCTCACCATGGCTGCAGAGTATAGGGACGAAGACACCGGAAACCACCTGAGGCGTATAAGTTTTTACAGCCAGATGATCGCAAGAGAGCTTGGGATGTCAGACGCTTTTGTTGATACCATCTGTTATTCGTCCCCAATGCATGATATCGGCAAGATAGGGATTCCCGATGCCATCTTGCTTAAAGCAGACAGGCTTACCTGCGAGGAGTTTGAGCTCGCAAAGACCCACACCATCATCGGCGGCAATCTCCTGAAGGGTTCTGAATCCGAGATACTCCAGATGGCGGAAAGGATCGCGCTGAATCACCACGAGAGATGGGACAGGACCGGATATCCCTCAGGGCTCGGAGGGAACGGTATTCCCATTGAGGGAAGGATTGTGACCATGGCTGATCAATATGATGCATTGAGGAGCAGGAGGCCGTACAAACCCTGGATGTCCCACGAGGAAGCATTTGCTGTTATCACAAAAGGCGACGGCAGGACAAGGCCGGAAGGTTTCGATCCCGAGGTGCTGGAGATCTTCATCAAGCGTGAAGAAGACTTTCGTATGATATATGAGGAGCACAAGGATTATAGATCGGATCAATTAACGGATAGTGGATGAGCAGAATGCGTACACGCTATTCATTACGTTAAGATGCCCTGTCCCGAAAGCCTTCGGGACTACAGGGTTTTTCAATAAGACTTGATAGCGGCGAATCCTGTACCTGGAGGTTGGTAAGAGATCAAGACCATTGGCATTCTCCTTCTCAATCTTGGAGGACCGGACTCCCTTCAGGCAGTGAAGCCATTCCTCTATAATCTCTTTTCTGACAGGGAGATCATTAGACTGGGGCCTGCCATTTTTCAGAAACCTCTCGCACGGCTCATATCAACATTTCGTAGAAAAAAGACCGAAAAAATGTACAGCCTTATTGGGGGAAGATCCCCGATACTTGAGATTACCTTGGCTCAGGCAGATTCCCTGGAAAAGGCGCTGAATCAGAAGCCGGCACTCACCAGTCACCAGTCTCTGAACAAAGAGGCTGAATCTATCCATAACCTCCAGGAGCCTCCCCAAAGGAGACTTTTTGAGGTCTTTGTAGGGATGAGGTACTGGAATCCCTTTATCGAAGATGCAGTACGAAAGATTTACGGTGAGGGAATACGGGCCGTGCTTGCAGTCACGCTCTATCCACACTATTCCCTGGCCACAACAGGTTCTGCAGTAAAGAAATTCAACGAGATCATACGCCAATACCCTATGGAAGCCTCATGCATTTCCTCATGGTACAATCATCCTTACTATATCGATGCCCTTGTGGAGCGCATCCGGCAGGGAGTCCTCTCCTTCCAGGGGGAAGAAGCGGAGGTGCTCTTTAGTGCCCACAGCCTTCCCGTGAGCATTGTGGAGTCAGGAGACCCCTATGTTGATCATATTATGGAAACTATCGGTGAGGTGGTGAAGGAAACCGACCTCAGATGGCATCTTTCGTACCAGAGTAAGAGCGGGCCCGTGAAATGGCTTGAACCCTCAACCGAGGATGCCTTAAGGGAACTTGCGAAGAGGGGGGTAAGAAAT
>DATKOU010000094.1:0-14432 GCA_035524455.1 Thermodesulfovibrionales bacterium
GCAAAAGATGCTGATCGACAGCATTACCAAGGAACCCCTTGTCCTCACACCGGATGATCTTGCAGCCCTATCGGATACCCTAAATAAGCATCTTGCTGCAGAGGCAAAGTCCCTTGAACTTGCGGATGTGGCACTTAATAACAGCGAGCTTTTCATCACCCGGTACATCCTCTCGTACCTTATCGCGGACGAGCAGAAGCACCATAGCCTCCTCACCAAGTTGAACGAGCTGAAGAGGGCGACAGTATTTGTCACTTAAACTTTTCCGTGAATAGTGGGCCTCCTTCCCCTCAAAAGCGAAAAGAAGGTCCTGAAGTGTATTGGAAGGTTTGAAGGCGACAAGATGAAAAGTGTAACTCACTGCGGCAAGAGAAGGACCATACTGCATGGATTTCCTTTACTTCCACCTGCCGGCGGATAACACGGACTCTTTCTGGGTTGCGATGATGAAAAAGGTGGTTTTTGGGAAAGAATAGGGATGCGCTTTAGGCGCATCCCCTGGGGGAACTACCTGGATTAGCTGTAGATGCTTTCCACAGTCTTGAGGCCTTCTTCGCAGATCCTCTTGTACTCTTCCGTACCCTTTTTTGTATTCTCAACCATGACATCCACTATCTTTGTCATTTCGGTCTGGATCTGTTTGCCTGATTCAAGAACGTTCTTGAATATCTGGATTCCGATATCCTGCGTCATGTTTGCGGCGTTGTAGGTGGCATCCAGAGAAGACCTCATGAAATGCACGAGATTGTCGTTAACGCCTTTAATGTCGATTCCGGGGAATGCTGTCTTGGTTTCCATTTTCGTTTCTCCTTATTTTCTTGAGATAGTGTTTAGCGCGACAATGTCGCGGCGGTGAACAGTGTGCCCCTTTTTTCCTTTCCTTAGTCATCACCCCCTCTTTCCCTGGCGGTCTTCCGGTCAGTACTTTCGTCACCAGACTCCTCCCCGCTTTTCAGAGACCATGGGGAGGGCACCATCCTGGCGAACAGTTCCATATCGGTAATGGCGCCGACCTGCCTCAGCCACATACCTGCCAGTCCGAGGTAGTTTTTCAGGTCCCATCCGGAGGCGGCCAGGAGCGGTAAGGTCCTGTTAAGGTCGCGTATGTAAGCCCTCAACACATATGCTACGTTGATGTCGGGATCCCCGAATTTGCTGAGGTGTCCCTTCAGTTTCTCGTATTCTTCCTGATCCAGTTTCAGACTAATGGTCTTAAGTGCCATCTTTAGTATCTCTTTAGTATTATTATAGTAATACTAACGTAACTTGTCAAGAGTTTTTTTTGAAAGATGTAGAAACCTAAATTGTGACATAACATATTGATATTACATATTTTTAATGATAGGAAAGGCATCATTTATGATCCTTGGACCCCCGTAGCACACATAACAGGTATGGCTGGACATCTCCCTACCATAAAAATGGTTATGGAGTAGGAAAAACAGGGATACATGTATAGTTTTCAAACGGGGTGTATGAAAATCTGGCATTGGAAACTTCTCGATGGTGTGGCCGGGAATTAGGTGCTCACATATTTTTATTAAATTTCAAAGTGATACACCACCTTCCCCACCAGGCATCCTAATTGCTAACAAGATAATGATAGAAAACTGTTCTTGCCGCATACAGAGGAGGGAGAACATGGCATTGCTAAGTGGCCACTTGTTCGGGGGCCCTCGATTATGACCATATGCCCAGGATGAAGAAACACGAGAAGTCGCCCGTTATAGACAGTTTCCGCTCCGGTTGGGGAACGAAGGGGAAGCGGGCACTCTGTGCGCTTCAGGGGATGATCCGCTTGGTGAGTGGCAGGCTGTCCCTCGACGAAATGATAACGTCGACCCTGGAAGCGGTAGGAACGCATCTGTCTCCTGATGTGGCACTTCTCTATCTGAGGGAAGGAAAGGAGCTTTCGGCAAAAGGAGTCTGGGGCAGAAACGACCGGTTCCGAAGCATCAGCAGGAATATGCATACCGTGGGACAATGTCTCTGCGGACTCGCGGCAGAGGGCCAGGCCGTTTACTCTGACAATATCCATGCCGATCCCCGCTGCATACATGATGAATGCAGGAAAGCAGGACTGCGGTCCTTTGCTGCCCTGCCACTAATGGGTGAGGGCACTGTCATAGGGGTGCTGGGGCTTGGGGCCAGCCGCAGACGTACGTTCAAGAGTCAGTCAGCCTTTCTCGAAACAGCCGCAGGCATTGCTGCGTCAGCAATCCAAAATACGCTCTGGAGGGCACAGGACCAGCGCGCGGAAGCGAGATTAAGAAAAAGCGAAGAGCGCTTCCGTGACCTCTTCGAAAACGCTACGGATCTTATCCAAATCGTTTCTCCCGAGGGCCGCCTCCTCTACGTGAACCGTTCATGGCGTGAGACCCTTGGATATTCCGAAGAGGAGATAGAGGGACTAAGCCTCCCTGATATCATCGACCCCACGTGCGATGAGCATTGTAATAAGACGTTTGGCAAAATACTGTCTGAGGGTGTCGCCGAGGATATCGAGACGGTCTTTATCGCCAAGGACGGCAGGAAAGTCTCTCTGGAAGGGTCTGGTCACTGCAAATACGAGGGAGGGAAACCGGGGTCGGTTCGGTGCATGTTTCGGAATGTGACTTCCCGGAAGGCTGCAGAGGATGCGCTGCGGGAGAGCGAGCGGAAGTACCGGAACCTCTCGCAGGAGTTCCAGGCTCTCCTTAACGCGATTCCTGACAATCTTACCCTGCAGGATCCCGACTTGAAGATCGTCTGGGCGAACCAGGGAGCAGCATCCGGGCTCGGGAGGAGCGTCACCGACCTTGAAGGCAGGTACTGCTTCTCCCTCTGGCATCAGCGCTTGGCTCCCTGTGCGTCCTGTCCTGTGCAGGAGAGCTTTCGCATCGGTACACCCTGCACCAGGCAGGTCACCACACCCGACGGTCAGGTCTGGGAACTGAGGTCGGTTCCCATCACGGACGAGCAGGGCGTGATCACAAAAGTGGTCGAGGTTGGCCGGAACATCACTGAAAATAGCCGGCTGCAAGCCCAGCTTCTCCAGGCCCAGAAGATGGAGAGCGTAGGCCGGCTTGCAGGGGGCGTGGCACATGACTTCAACAACATCCTCTCCGCCATCGTGGGATTCGGCAATCTTCTTCAGCTCAAGATGGCGGACGACGATTCTAATCGGGTGTACCTCGATAATATCCTCTTGTCCGCGGAGAAGGCCGCTGGTCTGACACAGAGCCTTCTTGCCTTCAGCAGACAGCAGGTGATCAAGCCGGCGCTTATCGACATCAATGAGGTCATCAGGCGGGTGGAAAAGCTTTTAGTGAGGATCATCGGGGAGGACATTAAGTTCCAAACCGACCTTTCAACCGAGAAGCTTGTAGTGATGGCTGACCCGCTCCAGATGGAGCAGGTACTCATGAACCTGGCTACAAACGCGCGGGACGCAATGCCCGGCGGGGGTCAGTTGGTGATTGCCACAGACCAGGTGGTGTTCGATGAAGATTACATTAAAACCCATGGGTACGGCAGGCCCGGCAGATATGCTCTGATTTCAGTCACCGATACGGGGATGGGCGTGGATGAAGAGATCCAATCGCGGCTCTTTGAGCCTTTCTTCACCACAAAGGATGTGGGAAAAGGCACAGGCCTCGGGCTCGCCATTATCTATGGTATTGTGAAACAGCACGAGGGCTACATTAATCTGTACAGCGAGCCGGGTGCCGGGACTACATTTAAGATCTACCTGCCGGCGAGAGACACCGGGGCATCACAGGAGGAAATTCCCAAGGAGATGCCACTGCTGGCACTGCGTGGATCGGAGACCATCCTCCTTGTGGAAGACGACAGTGAAGTCAGAAGGGCTACCAAGACAATGCTGGATGAATTCGGCTATTCGGTGATCGAGGCCGTGGACGGTGTGGATGCCATAATGAAATTCAGGCTGCACCACGATTCCATAGACCTTCTCCTCCTGGATGTTATCATGCCAGGGAAAAACGGCGGGGAAGTCTACGCTGAAGCACAGGCGATCAATCCCTCTGTCAGAGTGCTTTTCACGAGCGGATATCCGGCTGATATCATCAAGACCCATGTTGTCCTCGAAGAAGGACTGCATTTCCTCTCCAAGCCTGCAGCACCCCAAGCGCTCCTAAAAAAAATCAGGGAGTTAATAGGAGAATGACGGAAATCAGTGCACACGCCCTGTCCTGATGCGGTGAGGCTCATACCGTAGGGCGAGAATATCCACCCCTTGCTTTATGTCCAACCAGAGGTCATCCAACGCCGGATCGGCTTGCGGTGGTATCCTGCGGGAAAAAGAGGCTGAAGACCGAGCCCGAGGTTGTGCTTTCTGCCTGGATGAACCCGCCGTAATCTTCGATGACCTTTTTTGCGATGGGAAGGCCGAGACCCGTGCCTTTTGGCTGTATCTTGGTGGTATAGAACGGCTCGAAAATAAGTGTTATCTCCTCACGGGGAATCCCCCTTCCGGTATCTCCGATCTTCACCGTGACATAGGGTTTCCTCTCTCTCAGCTCCATGGCGGTAGTGATACTCAGCGTGCCCCCACCCGGCATGGAGTCAATGGCGTTGGAGATGAGGTTCTTCACCGCCTCCAGAACCTGTTCCCCGTCGATCTGGACATGGGACGCATTCCCAAAGGATCTTCGTATCTCTATCGACTGGGTGCGGCACCGCTCCTCGAATGGTCTTATCGCATCATCGACGATCTCCTGAATGTCTGTCTCTGTCCTGTGCGGTCCTCCTCCCCGGGAAAAGACCAGGACATCATGGAGGATGCCTTCGAGCCGGTCTACCTCAGAGATGATGAACTCCGTATATTCCTGTTCCGGGGCGCTTTCAGGGAGCTTCTTGTGAAGCCTCCTGGCGAACCCGCCCACTGAGGTGAGAGGGTTCCTGATTTCGTCCGCCACGCTGGCAGTGACCCTTCCCAGCGCGGAGAGCTTTTCCGCCTGTGCGAGCTGCTCCCTGAGCCGCTCCTTCTCCTGATCCGCGCGATAGCGTTCAATAACGCCGGCAAGGGTGTGTGCGATGGAGGTGAGGAACTCTTCCTCTCCCACGCTTCGCTTATGGCCTTCCCTGAGGAAGACATTGATAAGTCCCAGGGTTTTGCCTCCTGAGACGATGGGCACGCAGTAATGGCCATGGGGCGAATCGCCTCTGAAACGCACCTCGTGGCTATCGCTGATACAGTCGGCAAAGACGATCTCGCACCGTTCTGCAGCGCGGCCGCAAAGGCATCTGCCAAAGGCGATCTTTTCGCAGGGTATCTCTTCATCAAACCCCTTGCGCGGGGCCTTGAGTACCAGGACGTCGGGCTCGTCCTCCACAAGATAAATTGCGCCCTTTGACTCGAGGGCAAGGCCGGGGATGGTCACAATGAGATCGAGGACCTGCTCCATCTGCTCTTCCAGGGGGATGGTCTCCAAGGATATCTTGAGAACCGCGCTGATGGTCCTCTGGATGTGGTAGTTCCTTTCGATGAGTTCCTCTGCCCGCTTTCGCTCAGTAATGTCCCGTATGGCTGCGGTCACGAGGAGCTCTCCTTCGGCCTCAAGGGGGCTCAGACTGATATCTGCGGGGAATTCAGTACCGTCTTTTTTCAAGGCGTAAATGGTGAGGCCAGAGCCCATGGGTCTCACCCGGGGCTTTGCAAAGAACTGTGTCACATGGTCGCGGTGTGCCTCATGGAAACGCTCAGGGATGAGCATTGTGAGTGGTTTCCCCGCCACCTCGTCTGCGCCATATCCGAAGAGCCGCTCAAACTGGGCATTTACCAGCACGATGGTCCCTTTGCGGTTCACAAAGATGAGGGCGTCGGGGGCTGACTCCAGGAGCTGGTCATACCGCTCCAGCACATCCCGGAAATCTCTGCGGCACTGCTCCATCTCATGGAACTTCTTCCGCATCTCTTCAAGTTCCTTGTGCACTTCAGTCCTGGTGGTATAAGTCTTTTTCATCTCACTATGCTCCTCATAACCGAGCTTTCATAAGGATATCCGTTAAGCGAATTGAAATAGAAAAGGGCCGGATCGAAAAACCGGCCTTTTTTGTTGGAAGTATTGCGATGCCCTCCTCGGCGTTCAGATTGAGAAAAATATATCAATGGGAAGCATGAATGTCAAGGAAGGAGTTCATGACTGAGTCCTCCCCTTTCATCCCTCCGTTACATAATGGTATTATAAAAAACCGAATATCATGAAAAAAACTGTTTTGTTTCTTATTAATCTCGGATTCTTGCTGATCTCCCTCTTTGCCTACAGACTCGTCTTCTTCTTTAAGTATGCCGATCCCGGCGGGTTAAAGATGAAGGATATTGTCCTCGCTTTTCTTATCGGACTGAGGTTTGACCTCTCGACTGCTGCCTATGTATTGGTTCCCGTAGGTGTATGCATGTTTATCCCGTATGTTTCGCTGAAAGAGAGGTATCTGAAGGCCCTGGCCCTTTTTAATCTGCTCTTGCTCACACTCGTCACCATTTACCTTTTTGTGGATCTGCTGTATTTCCCCTTTTCTCTGAGACATCTCAGCTTCGAGCTCTTCAATACCAAAGGGGATATCATGCCGATGGTTAAGATAGGGTTCGCGGAATACGGATTTCAGGTCCTCTGTCTTGTTCTCTTCATTACGGCGATGGGTGCTGCATACTATGCAGCTATCAGAAAGATATTGGGGAAGTTCTCCCAGAATGGATATTCATTGACCAGGAAGGTCATTGGTGAGGTGGTCAGTTTCATCGTGGTGCTCACCCTTTCCATTATACTGGCACGGGGTGGTCTCCAGACGAAGCCTCTCAAATACAGTGATGCCTTTGCCCTCAATTCTCCTTTTCTGGGGCAGCTCGCCCTGAACGGGCTTTACACCACCATGAGAACCTACTACAGCATGAGGGAAAACAGGGAGATGAAGGGATGGGACAAGCGTTTGTGTTCGCAGGAAGAAGCGTTCCAGGAGAGCCGAGCGATGATTGTGGATCTGCAACGGGAGGATATCCCCGATCCGAACTATCCCCTCTACCGCTCCTTTACCTATAGGGCCGACGAATTCAGGCCCCTGAATGTGGTGATCTTCATTATGGAAAGCTGGTCCAGCAGATACGTGGGTGCATCAGGGGGCGAGGAGGATGCCACGCCCTTTTTCAGCGGGCTTTCGAAGGACGGGGTTTTTTTCAGGAATTATTTTGCCAATGCACAACGGTCCATAGAGGCCATTTCCGCGATCATTACTTCTATCCCGCCGTCAGGCGGAATGGTATTGTCGCAAAGTGGCGCCCTTTCGCAGATGCCGGGAAAATTTCTACCCCTTCTCTTGAGAGAAAAGGGGTACAACACCTTCTTCGTACATGGTGCAAAACGAGGTTCCATGGGCTTCGACGCTCTGGTAAGGCAGACAGGAATTGAACAGTATATCTCGAAAGAGGATATCCTCAAAGAAGGGGGGAGGGATGACGGTGTCTGGGGTATCTATGACGAAGATACCTTTCTTTACAGCCACAGGCTTTTTGAGGCACAGACCAAGCCATTTTTCGCGGTGATTTTTTCCCTTAGCAGCCATACCCCTTATGAGCTTCCTGCAGAGAAGTTTCATTTCTATAAACCGGAAAGGCCTTTTTATGATTTCCTGAATTCCCTCAGATATTCAGACTATGCCCTCTCCCGGTTCTTCGATGCAGCCAGGAACACACACTATTTCTCCAACACTGTATTTATCATTGTGGGGGACCATACTGAGGGAAAGTCTGTGGGAAACAGCCTGTCCCAGAGATTCTCGGTGCCCTGTTTAATCTATTCGCCGCGTCATATCAAACCAGTGCGTGTCACGAAGACGGTGACCCATGTAGATCTTGCACCTACTTTGCTGGATATCCTGAGGTCCTCGGATGCCCACGCCTCGTTTGGTCAATCTGCCTTTATCAATTCCCCTGGAACAGGTCTGCTGCCCTATGGCGACTTTGATATTTTTGTGAGGGAGGGCTGGATGCTCGTATCTTCCCCTCAAGGGGTCATGGAAACGCATAACTATCTCGGGGAATCTTCGGGGCAGGAGAAACTCTCAAGACTAAAAAAAGAAGAAGGCTGTTACCTCCAATTCTTTCACGACCTAATCCTTTCCAACAGGTTATATCCCATGGCGGGAAAAGCTACGCGGTGAACAGACTTGGGAGAGCAGACAAAGAAACTCCCCGGCATTGGCCGAGGAGTTGTATGAAATCACGAAACCGTGATTTTTTTGCTTCTGCTCTTTGACTCTTCGGTCTTGGGGAGTCTCACTTCCAACACTCCATTGTCAAGATGAGCCTTTATCTTTTCCGCATCAATATCCGAAGGAAGCTCGAACCTCCTGAAGAAGGAACCATGGGTACGCTCGCACCTGACATAGCTCCCTTCCTCAACCTTGTCTTCGTGCGTTTTTTCTCCGGAAATGGTGAGCATGTTGTCGGAGAGCGTGATGTCGATATCCTTTTTCTCGATACCCGGCATATCAGCCTTCAGGACCACTTCATTCCCTTCCTCAAAGATATCCACTGAAGGTGAAAGGGTTTCGAACTCTGCCAGCGCACTTGTTTCAGGCCATGTGCGTCTAGATAGGAGCGAAAGGGGGCTCCTGAACACGTCCTCAAACCATCTCTCCATTTCCTCAAAAGGCGCAAGATATTTTGGTCTTTCGGTCTTTGCTATTTCTGTTGATCCTTTATATCCTGACATCGTAGTCACCTCCGCGAAGGGCAATTTCCTTTCGGAGTTTCAACCCTCCTGATTTCATAGTATAACTAAGTAGTTATATTTGCAACTATTGAAATGCACAGATTTCGGGCGTTTTTTGTCCTTTCCGGAACTGAAAGATGAATCTTCGACCTTTTTCTTTCTTGATTGAATGTATCTTTGGCGTGGTTCATTCTATCTCCTTTTTTTTCTTTCAAACCTACTTTGCGTTCGAGGGTTCCGGTGAATGTCCCACCTGCAGCCTTTTTTTAAGTGACGGGTGTTTTCTCCTCACGTGGTCACCCAATCCACAGGGCCCTTTTATTGCTTTTCTCTCAGTTGATTGTTTAAATTCATAGAAAAACAAATCCTTACATTTGTGGAGGTGCAGGATGAAGGCTGTGGCATTTAATGGAAGCGCTCGGAAGGACGGAAATACCGCCATTCTTTTGAACACGGTACTGGGGGAGTTGAAGAGAGGAGGCATAGAGACCGAACTGGTCCAGCTTTCCGGGAAGTCCCTCCAGGGGTGTATCGCCTGTTATAAATGTTTCGAGAACAAGGACGGAAGGTGCGCGGTACAGAAGGATGAAATGAATGTCTACATCGAAAAGATGCGAAGAGCAGACGGCATACTCCTCGGTTCGCCCACATATTTCTCTGATGTGAGCACAAATATGAAAGCCCTCATTGAGAGGTGCGGCATGGTCGCCCGTGCAAACGACGATATGTTCAGGAGGAAGGTGGGCGCAGGGGTAGTGGCGGTCCGGCGTGCAGGGGCTGCCCACGTATTTAGTTCCCTTAACTTTTTCTTTCTCATCGGCCAGATGATTATTCCTGGTTCGAGCTACTGGAACATTGCAATCGGGAGGCAGGCGGGAGAGGTGATGAATGATAATGAGGGGATGCAGACCATGACAAATCTGGGGACGAATATGGCCTGGCTTATGAAGAAGCTCAGTAACCAGGACCTCTGAAAAGGCGAAGCAGTGGGCAGGTCCAGGGTCATAATAAGGCGGGCGTCTTACGACTATCTCTTACTCAAACCCCTTATTTTCGAGATGGCGGATTCATTATGCGGGGAGGTGGTTCAAAGCCGCAGCAGGGTGGTGATCAAGCCCAATCTCCTCGCGCCTGCCCGGCCCGAAAGGGCAATGCTGACGCATCCCCTGGTGGTGAAGGGAGTTGCGGAGTATTGTCTCCAGAGGGGAGCGTATGTCCAGATATCCGACAGTCAGGCCATTGGGAGCTTCGACAGGGTTATAAAGGAGAGCGGACTGGGGAGGGCACTTGAGGGAATGGACGTAGTGTGCAAAGAGTTCAGGGAATCTGTGAAGGTGGATGTGGGAGAGCCCTTTAATAAAATCGAGATTGCGAAGGATGTCCTGGAGGCGGATGTCCTGATTAATCTGCCGAAGCTCAAGACCCATGTGCAGATGCTCATGACACTGGGGGTAAAAAATCTCTTTGGATGCATTGTGGGATTAAGAAAACCGGAATGGCACTTCAGGACAGGGGTCAAGAGGGAAGCCTTTGCACAGCTCCTGGTCAGGATCCATAATGCGGTCAGGCCTTCGCTCAGCATTCTTGATGGTATCCTCGCCATGGAAGGGGAAGGGCCGGGAAGGAGTGGAAGCCCCCGTAAGCTTGGGGTGCTGGCAGGGAGCAATGATGCGGTTGCACTGGACATGACTATATGCAGAATGCTCGGGCGGGAACCGCACAGCCTGTTCACCAATAAGGCTGCGGAAGATATGGGATATGTTCCTGACATAGAGGTCCTTGGCGAAGCACCTGCGGTTCGCAATTTTAAATTCCCGGAAATGGCTCCCCTTGTTTTCGGTCCCAGGAGCCTGCACGGATTTATGAGAAGACATCTAGTCCAGAGGCCGGTCCCTGATGGTTCCCTGTGCAGGCTGTGCGGAGAGTGCGGGAACTATTGCCCAGCAAAGGCGATTTCCTTTGATGAAAAAAGGATCCATTTTGATTACGACAAATGTATCCGGTGTTATTGCTGCATAGAAGTCTGTCCCCATGGGGCATTGCAGGCTGAAGAACCGCTCATGGGCAAGGCAATAAGAAAACTCAGGAAATCATGATAACGATTTACACTTTTATTATTTTTAAAAAACAAAATTTCCTGCTATGATGGTGCTATTACAGGTGAGCGTGGTTTGCATTTTCATATTGAGGAATTGTCCCCATGGGTTCATTTTCTTGAGGGAAATTTGGTAGGGTCTCAATGATCGGGGTAACTACACGGGAGGGCACCATGAAGGTTCTTGTCTTCTGCTTCGCGTTGTGTATGAGTGTACTGTCTTGCTCTTTCTCTGCATATGCATATACAGATTATGGTGACACTGTTCAAGTTACCGTGGTAACAAATGACAACTTGATCACTATCTGCAAAAAACTTCTTGAAGAGCCCCGCAAATGGGGCATAATCGCGAAAATAAACAAGCTTCAGGATCCAGATTTGATTTTTCCAGGACAAAAGCTGACCATTCCCGCAGACATGCTGCGTGGCGTCCCCCTGGATGGCATGGTCACCTTTCTAAGTGGCGAGGTGAGGGCACAGGCAAAGGAAGGCGAGGAGTGGAAGACGCTTCATATCAATGACCGGGTAAAGCAGGGGAGCAGTATCAAAACTGGTGATGGAAGCGGAGTCGAGATCAGCTTTGAGGATGGTGACTCTTTCCTGATGAGGTCGAATAGCGCCCTCATGATCAGGATCGCAAAGAAACGGGGCATGATGAATTTTCTGCAGAGACTGTTCCTCAGTGCAGGGAGGACCATTACCAAGGTGAGAGAGGCTACGGGCAGAAAATCCCGTTTTGAGATACAGACCCCATCGGCAGTCGCCGTTGCCCGGGGTACGTCTTTCAGGGTCGGAGTGGATGAGAAAGAGACCATGAGATCCGAAGTATTGAAAGGTTTTGTGGATGTGGAGGCAATGGCAAAGAGAGTTGAGGTGCAGGGGGGAGAAGGAACACTTGCCAGAAAGAACGAACCCCCAGTGCAGCCGCGCAAACTCCTCCCTCCGCCAATGCTTCTCCACAGGGAACCTCTTTATAAGGCAATGCCTCTTGTCTTTCAGTTTTCTGAGATCGAGGGGGCGTTGTTCTATAGGGTCATGGTCGCAAGGGACGATGCGGGAAAAGATGTCGTGAAAGAAAAGGTGATAAAGCCCGGTGAGAAGGCGGAAATTGCCGGGGTGGACGACGGCGAGTATTTCCTTATAAGCCAGAGCATTGACGCTGAGGGACTGGAAGGATTGCCCTCAGACCCTGTAGCGTTCCGGCTGAGGATTAATCCCCTGCCACCCGTTTTCCAGTCACCGGGTGATGGCGCCAGTCTTAGGGCGAAGAAAATGGATTTCAGATGGCTCAGCGTAAACGATGCAGTGAGCTATCATATGCAGATTGCTGAGGACAAGGGGTTTACCCGTATCGTGGTTGACAGGAGCGGCATTGCTGCGCCAGAGCTTACCTCGCCCTCCCTCGATTACAAGACCTATTTCTTCAGGGTGAGTTCCATCGCCAGGGACGGCTATGAGGGAATATTCTCACCTGCCCGGAGTTTTACCTTAGTCTCGCCTCCGCCTGCGCCGGTGATCGAAAAGCCGGAGATGGACACTAAAGAGATTCGTCTCAGGTGGAGGAGCCTGGGAGAGGGAGTCACCTATCGGTTCCAGATGTCCATGGACAGCGAATTTAAGAACATGCTGATAGACAGGGAAATGGAAATGCCGGAGATGACACTCCCAAGACCCAAGGAGGGAGGGAAATACTATTTTCGTGCAAAAGGCATTGATCGGGAAGGATATGAAGGGGATTTCTCGCTGCCCCAGAGTTACCAGATTCAGAAAATTGAGGGGTTACTCTATTGGCTTGTCTTCTGACCGTATGGCTTTATCTCTCTGCATGGTAACGGTGAAGATTTAGTGGGCCCTTTATCCAAGAAAACGATACGCTACATCTTGATCACCGTTGTCGGGGTGATCCTCATCTTGTGTGCAGAGCAACTGGGCTTCTTCGAAGGAATTGACACGTACATCTACGACACCTCATTCAGGCTGCGCGATCCCAGGACCCCTTCCGACAAGATTATCATTGTGGCGATAGATGAAAGGAGTCTTGACGCATTAGGCAGGTGGCCTCTGAGGAGGATCTATTATGCCCGCCTCCTCGACAGGTTGAGGGAGGCGAAGGTGGTGAGCTTTGATCTTATCCTGTCCGAGCAGTCTGATGACGACGCACTCCTTGCAGAAGCGATGCAAAGACACGGAAGGGTGATATTATCCGTGTATGTTGGGACGGAAATGGAGAGGGTCTACCCATTAGGGTTATTATCGCCATATAAAGTCGGACATGTGCATCTGGAGCAGGGAGTGGATAATGTTGCTCGGGAGATATTCCATACCCTCCATTTCAAGGACCTTCAGCTTCCCTCTCTCTCTTCAGTTACGTATGAGACGTTGTCCGGTACACTATTGCACCGAAGTCAGGTGCCACACAAGACTCAGTATCAGCCCTCGCAGGACAGCGTATTTCAGGCTGACTTCGCAAAGATAAACTATTACGGGATTCCCGGTACGTTTCAGCAGGTTTCACTCTCCGATGCAATTGAGGGCAGATACCCTTCAGCCTTTTTTCGCGGCAAGGCCGTTTTTGTCGGAGTCGCTGCGCAGGGCATCGGAGACAAGGTGAACACCCCCCTCAGTCAACAAAGGAACAGGATGTCCGGCGTTGAGGTCCATGCAAACATACTGAACAACCTCCTTGATAACAGCTCAATAACAGATGTGAACCTCTGGATTCGATGGGGTGTCTGTGTTCTTTTCTCCCTCCTCTGTTTTCTGATCTTCATGAAGTTTAGTGAAAAGATTTCTGCCTTGGGTTGGTTTCTGAGTCTTTTTATAATAGCCACATCGTCATTTTATCTCTTCTCTTCCCTGAACCTCTGGCTCGCCCCTGCAATGTTCTACTTTTCGTTCACGTATGTGTATCTCATGACATACCTCTTTAAACTCGATACCGCGGCACGGAGGCTGGATGAAGAATTTTCATCCGTTACGGTCCTTCTTGCAAAGACTGCAGAAGGGAATGGGAAGGGGGCATCGGATAAGGGGCTTATCAGTCTTCTCTCTCCCGGTGGAATCAATGCCAAGATCCAGGGGCTTATCCGGGTGGAACAGGACTATGGAAGAACACTTGAGGATACGGTGCAGAAACGGACCGAGGAACTGGCCAGTGCCCTGTCTATGCTCGGCAGTGTGAGCAATGAGATGATCCTGCGGCTCACTAGGGCGGTTGAGTCAAGGGATGAAGATACAGGTGGCCACGTCGCGCGGATTGGGCTTTATTGCAAGGTGATTGCAGAGGAACTCGGAATGCCGGCGGATTTTGTTGAGTCGATACCTTTTTCAAGTGCGCTGCATGATATTGGAAAGATCGGCATACCCGATAGTATACTTCTGAAAGCCAGTACACTCACCCCACAAGAAGAGACCCTTATGCAGTCACACACGATTGTCGGGGCGAAGATCCTTGCGAACTCGGCCTATCCCAAGATTCAGATGTCTGCGTCCATTGCCCTCTGTCATCATGAGCGATGGGACGGTACGGGGTATCCCCATGGAGTGAAGGGAAACGAGATACCCATTGATGCAAGGATCGTCACGATCTGTGACCACTACGATGCAATACGGAGCAGAAGGCGGTA
>DATKOU010000095.1:0-2901 GCA_035524455.1 Thermodesulfovibrionales bacterium
CCCTTGAGGCCTTGCGGAATTTATCCAGCCCCAGGGCTTTAGTGTTGAGGGAGAGGGAGCAGAAGAGGATACCTGGCCGTGAGGTGGTCAGAGATGATATGATCGTGCTTTCAGAGGGTGATCGTGTTCCCGCGGATGCAGTGCTCATCTCATGCGTGAGTCTTCTGGTGGATGAGTCGCTCCTCACCGGTGAGTCGGTCCCTGTGAGAAAGACCTTCTGCGACGACGAGAGCAAAATGGCCCGGCCCGGGGGTGACGACCTTCCCTTTGTGTATTCAGGGACAATGGTGGTGCAGGGTCATGGTGTTGCGAAGGTCCTCGCAACAGGGATCAGGACCGAGATAGGCAGGATAGGAAAAGCGCTCCGGACCGTCGAGACCGAAGAGACCATCCTTCAGAGGGAGATTGCAAGAATTGTGCGCAACCTCGCTGTGCTGGGTCTCTCTCTTTGCGCAGTGGTGGTCATTGTCTACGGGCTCACAAGGGACAACTGGCTGAACGGTCTTCTGGCAGGCATCACCCTCGCCATGGCCACATTGCCTGAGGAATTCCCTGTGGTGCTTACCGTGTTCCTTGCCCTGGGCGCGTGGAGGATTTCCCGGAAAGGGGTGCTCACCCGCAGGGTGCCTGCTGTGGAGACCCTTGGTTCTGCCTCTGTGTTATGTGTGGACAAGACCGGCACCCTCACCCTGAACAGGATGTCTGTTCAGAAAATCTTCTCCAACAGGAAATGTTACGACCTGAATCATCCGAATGAGCCTTTGCCTGAAGATTGCCATGAGGTGGTGGAGTTCGGCATTCTGGCAAGCCACATCGACCCCTTTGATCCCATGGAAAAGGCGTTGCGGGAGTTGGGCAGACGCTCTCTGTCCGATACCGAGCACCTCCATGACAACTGGACACTGGTGCAGGAATATCCCCTTTCTCAAAATTTGCTCACCATGTCACGGGTCTGGAGATCACCTGACGAGAGGGACTATGTGATTGCTGCCAAGGGCGCGCCCGAGGCTATTGCGGACATATGTCATATGGAGGAGCGGGAGATGCAGAAGCTCTCGGAACAGATAAACACCATGGCCGAAGAGGGACTGAGGGTCATTGGCGTAGCCAAATCCGAGTTCAGGCAGACATCCCTGCCTGACGGGCAGCACGAATTTAGGTTCCGGTTCCTTGGGCTCATCGGATTGGCAGACCCGGTACGTCCGGGTGTGGCTGAGGCTATCAGAGAATGTTACGGTGCCGGGATACGGGTGGTAATGATCACGGGAGACTATCCGGTCACTGCCCGGAAAGTGGCAGTCCAGATAGGATTAAAGCAGATGGACGGGATAGTGACAGGCCAGGAGATCGAGAGCATGGATGATTCTGAGCTGAGGGAGAGGATCAGGACAGTGAATGTCTTTGCCCGTGTTGTCCCTGAACAGAAGCTGAAGATAGTGGATGCACTCAAGGCAAATGGTGAGGTTGTGGCCATGACAGGAGACGGAGTGAATGATGCACCAGCCCTGAAATCTGCCCACATCGGGATTGCTATGGGCGGGCGCGGCACTGACGTGGCCCGCGAGGCCTCGGCCCTGGTGCTCCTGGACGATAATTTTTCCTCTATAGTCCAGGCAGTGAGGATGGGAAGGAGGATCTTCGATAACCTGAAGAAGGCGATGGCGTATATCTTTGCAATCCATATCCCCATTGCCGGCATGTCGCTGCTCCCTGTGCTTTTTCGCTGGCCCCTTGTGCTTCTGCCTGTGCATATCGTCTTCCTTGAGTTGATCATTGATCCCGCCTGTTCTGTGGTGTTTGAGGCAGAGCCTGAGGAAGCGCATATCATGAAACGACAGCCACGGAATCTCCTGGAGCCCCTCTTCGATGCGAGGACAGTCACCTACAGCGTGCTTCAGGGCGCAAGCGTTCTTTGTATCGTCCTGGCGGTATTCCTTACGGCAATGTACCGGGGACAGGGCGAAGCGGATGCCAGGACCCTCAGCTTCACGACGCTCATCATCGCCAATCTCGGGTTGATACTGACGAACCGCTCGTGGTCCCGTGTCATCCTCTCCACATTGCGCACACCAAACGCTGCCTTCTGGTGGGTGCTGGGAGGAGCCCTTTTCTTCCTTGGCATGGTACTGTATGTCCCGTTTATGCAGAGACTTTTTCACTTCCAGATGCTCCATCCCCTTGACCTGATGATCTGCCTTTTGGCGGGTATTATCAGTGTGGTATGGTTTGAAGTGCTCAAGTTTGTCCGAAGATACCGGATGTATCCTTTGAGCACTAATAATTAAATTGACATTTCCATCTAATTTGGGTAGAATGAACAGATTAGAAGTTTTTGTCAAATAAAAGGCCGCAAGAACTTTTGACACTGCGGTCTTTTTTTTGAAGAGAGAGGAAGGAGATCAGGCAATTGGAGATACGAGTAAGCGGTAATGACATCGAAAAGGCATTGAAACTCCTCAAACGGCAGCTCCAGAAGGACGGCCTGTTGAAGGAACTCAAGAAGAGGCGTTTCTATGAGAAGCCTTCGGTCAAGATGAAATCAAAGCAGAGAGAGGCGCAAAAGAGGAGAGTGAAGACCTCACGGATGGCAAGGCAAAACAGGCCTGTCAGCTAACCCTGGAAGGGCCTTTTCCCCAGGGGTTCAAATTACCTCACATTCTGACTACCCCCCCATTTTACCAATTTTCCATTCCGCAGAATAAGAAAGAGGAGATGAATGAACTACAACAGATTTTATGAATTCGGACTTTCTGACGAGGTCCTTAAGGCGGTTTTTGACATGGGTTTTGAGGAACCCACCCCCATACAGAAGATTGCTATCGGCCACGCGCTCAGGGGTCATGACGTTATTGGTCTGGCCCAGACCGGCACAGGAAAGACTGCTGCCTTTGGCATCCCGAT
>DATKOU010000096.1:0-6872 GCA_035524455.1 Thermodesulfovibrionales bacterium
GGCATATGAAGCCCAATAGGAAATACGCACAGGGAGGCATTATCGAGAGGGAAGCCCCTATTCACATGTCCAATGTCATCCTTGTGTGTCCCAAGTGTAATAAATCTACTCGAATTGCCAATCTGCTTATGGAGAGCGGGAAAAAAGTGAGAACGTGTAAGAAATGTAAGGAGGTCATAGACCAGTAATGGCTCCAAAACAAAAGGGAGTTACCGTTCCAAGACTTAAGGAAAAGTACAAGAAGGATGTTGTGCCTGCACTTATGAAGGAGTTTTCCTATAAGAATATCATGCAGGTGCCTAAGGTTGAAAAGGTGGTGCTCAACGTTGGTCTTGGTGAGGCGATCCAAAATATAAAACTCCTGGATTCCGTACAGAAAGAGCTCTCCATCATTGCAGGACAGAAGAGCCTGACCACTAAGGCAAAGAAATCCATTGCAGGGTTTAAGCTGAGGCAGGGAATGCCTATAGGGTGCAAGGTTTCCCTGAGGGGTGACAGGATGTACGAATTCCTCGACAGGTTGGTCAGCGTCGCATTGCCCCGTATCAGGGATTTCAAGGGGGTTTCCACAAGGGCCTTTGACGGAAAAGGCAATTATTCTCTGGGGATAAAGGAACAGTTCATATTCCCCGAGATTGAATATGACAAGGTAGACATGGTACACGGAATGGACATTGCCGTCTGTACCTCTGCAAAGACCGATGCAGAGGCAAAGGCCTTGCTGAGGCTTTTAGGAATGCCCTTCAGGAAATGAAACAATAAGATAACAAGGCGCCCATAGAGCCAAGGACTCTTGGGACAATAGAGGTGAGAATGGCTAAGAAATGTATGATAGAAAAGGTGAAGAGGACTCCCAAATTTGAGGTGAGGGCCTATAACAGGTGCAGGGTATGCGGGAGGCCGAGGGGTTTCCTCAGGAGGTTCGGCATGTGCAGAATCTGTTTCAGATCACTTGCCCTCCGGGGACAGATCCCCGGGGTGACAAAGTCGAGCTGGTAGAGGTGGAGAGATGATGACAGATCCTATCGCAGATATGCTCACGAGAATAAGGAATGCGGCCCTCATAAGGGCGGAAAAGGTGGATGTCCCTGCTTCGAGAATGAAACTCGAGATCGCAAAGATACTTAAGGAAGAGGGATTCATAAGGGCATATAAGATATTGAAGGACAAGAGGCAAGGTATTCTCAGGCTGACCCTCAAATACGTGGAGAATGAAAATGTGATCTCAGGGTTAAGAAGGGTGAGCAAACCAGGACGCAGAATGTATGTGGGGAGTAAGGAAATCCCCAGGGTGATGGGAGGGGTTGGTATCGCCATCCTCACCACATCGCAGGGGATATTGAGCGATAAATCATGCCGTCGGGACAGTCTTGGCGGGGAAGTCATCTGTTATGTCTGGTAAGGGGAATTTAAGATGTCACGGATAGGAAAGAAACCAATAGATGTTCCCGGTGGTGTGGACATTAAATTAGAGGGCCAGACCATCAGGGTGAAGGGACCAAAGGGAGAGTTAAACTGGGATTTCCCTAGGGCAATCACGGTCAGCCTTGGTGAAGGAAAAGTATTGATTGAGAGGGCCAGCGATTCCAAGATGGACAGGTCGTTGCACGGATTGTCGAGAAGCCTTGTAGCGAATATGGTGAAGGGGGTCTCTCAGGGATATCAGAGGATCCTTGAGATATCAGGAGTGGGATACAGGGCACAGGTCCAGGGGAGTAAAATTGCCCTCACCCTCGGGTATTCCCATCCTGTTGACTTTCAGCTGCCGCCAGGGATTAGTGCCGCTGTGGATCAGAAGCAGACCACCGTCACCCTTTCAGGGATCGACAAGCAGCAACTGGGACAGGTTGCGGCGAATATAAGGGCATTGAGGTCTCCTGATATCTATAAGGGCAAGGGTATCCGTTATGCCGGCGAGAGGATAAAACTTAAGGTCGGTAAAGCGGGCAAAAAGTAGGCGGGAGGGATTGAGTGAAAAGCATAACGGAAGCGCGGATAAGAAGACATGAGAGAATAAGGAAAGAGGTCTCCGGGACTCCTGAGAGACCAAGGCTTTCGGTATATAGAAGTCTGAATCATATCTATGCCCAAATTATTGATGATTCTCAGGGGAGCACCCTTGTGGCCGCCTCGACTCTTGATAAGGATTTTAGTGGTGAAAAGGGACACAAGGGCAATGTGAGCATGGCGAAAAAAGTTGGAGAACTCATTGCGAAAAGGGCCCTTGAAAAGGGTTTGAAAAAAGTTGTGTTTGACAGGGGTGGATATCTATATCATGGCAGAGTAAAGGCTCTTGCAGATGGAGCGAGAGAAGCGGGGCTGGAATTCTAGATACTTGTGAGCGTTCAGGTTTCAGTTTTAGGCTGAGGCTGACAACTGATTACTAAAGACTGTGTAAGGAGGGAGAGTGGGAAGAATTGATCCAGAAGGACTGAACCTGAAGGATAGGGTTGTCTACATTAACAGGGTCGCAAAAGTGGTGAAGGGAGGAAGAAGGTTTTCCTTTAGTGCCCTTGTGGTGGTGGGTGACGGCGGCGGTACGGTAGGCATTGGTAAGGGAAAAGCAACCGAGGTGCCCGAGGCCATACGGAAGGCGGTAGAACAGGCGAAAAAATCCCTCATCAAGTTTCCTGTTAAGGATGGAACAATTCCACACCGGATCATCGGAAAGTTTGGTTCAGGGACCGTCATCATGAACCCTGCCGTGAAAGGTACCGGGCTTATCGCCGGAGGTGCGGTGAGGGCGATACTTGAAGTGGCGGGGATCCAGGACGTAGTTACCAAGGCTCTGGGGGGGCATAACCCGTTCAATACGGTTAAGGCGACTATTGACGGACTCGTGAGACTTAAGGATCCCCACGTTGTCTCTAAATTGAGGAGAAAGACAGAGGAAGAGACAGAGGGTCAAGAGATATCGGAGATTCGCCGAGGCGAAAAGGAATAAGGGAATCATGAGAATAGAAGAGTTGCAGCCAGCGGAAGGGAGTAGAAAAGGGAATAAAAGAGTCGGACGTGGTGTCGGCTCCGGTCTCGGCAAGACCTCCGGGAAGGGGCATAAAGGACAGAAGGCCAGGTCAGGAGGCACAAAGGGTGCTGGATTTGAAGGAGGGCAGATGCCGCTCCAGCGGAGGATCCCAAAGAGGGGATTTACGAATTATCCGTTTTCCAAAGAGTATGCAATTATAAACCTGAAGGACCTTTCAAGAATAGAGGATCTGAATGTGATCACCCCCGAAGCGCTGTATGAAAGGGGTATAGTGAAGGATATCAAGGATGGCCTCAAAATCCTCGGCGAAGGTGAGATTACCAAGCCACTCACGGTAAAAGCAAATGCCTTCAGTGAAACCGCTTTGAAGAAAATAGCGGGCGCGGGTGGTAAGGCAGAGGTGATCTAGTTGCGGGTCCTTACGGGCTTTCAGAATATATTCAAGATACCCGAGCTCAAGAGCAGGGTATTATTTACCCTTGCGCTTCTCACAGTGTACAGAATTGGATGCCATATCCCCACTCCCGGCATAAACGGAGAAGAACTGAGCAAGTTCCTCACTGACAAGGGCGGTGCTCTCATGGGCTTTTTCGATATGTTTTCGGGGGGCGCTCTCTCCAGGGTCACCATATTTGCTCTCGGGATAATGCCCTACATCAGTGCTTCCATCATTTTCCAGCTCCTTACCGTTGTTATCCCGGCTATCGGAAAGCTTGCAAAGGAAGGGGAGGCGGGGAGAAAGAAGATCATCAAATATACCAGGTATGGTACCGTGGTCATAAGTGCTATTCAGTCTTTTGGTATTGCGGTGGGACTCGAAAGCATGGCGCAGGGCGCCTTCATACAGAACCCGGGGTGGTCATTCCGATTGCTCACTATGCTCACTCTCACCTCAGGTACCGCATTTATCATGTGGCTTGGGGAACAGATCACCGAGAGGGGGATCGGGAACGGGATATCCCTCATCATATTTGCGGGTATTGTTGCCAGGTTTCCCAATGCAGTGGCGAGCACCTTCAGGCTCGTGCAGGCAGGTGAATTGTCCCTTTTCTTCGTGATCCTTCTTGTGGTCATGATGATCGGGGTTGTTGGTGCCATTGTATTCATTGAGCGTGGCCAGAGAAAGATCCCTGTACAATATGCAAAGAGGGTGGTGGGCAGGAAGGTGTACGGAGGACAGAGCACCCATTTGCCTCTGAAGATCAATACCGCGGGAGTCATCCCCCCCATCTTTGCCTCCTCCATAATCATGTTCCCTGCGACCGTTGCAGGATTTATCGCAGTCCCATGGGTGCAGGAGGTGGCAAAGCAGTTCTCCCCTGGTACGACACTCTATACATTGCTTTACGTAAGCATGATATTTTTCTTCAGTTACTTCTATACCGCTATTGTCTTCAATCCGGTTGACATTGCGGATAACCTCAAGAAATACGGAGGGTATATCCCCGGGATAAGACCTGGACAGAAAACGTCGGAATACATCTATAAGGTCCTCTCGAGGTTAACCTTTGTGGGTGCGTTTTACCTTGCGATCGTATGTGTTTTGCCGGAGTTACTCATACGGAAATTTAATGTTCCCTTTTACTTTGGAGGGACTTCTCTCCTGATCGTCATCGGTGTTGCTCTGGATACCGTTTCACAGATAGAGTCTCATCTCCTTACAAGATCATATGAGGGCTTCCTCCGCAAAGGAAGGATTAAAGGGAGGAGATGAGAGGCCTGAATGATCATCCTGAAGTCTCCTGACGAGATTGAAAGGATGGCTAAGGCATGCCGTATTGTGGCTGAGACCCTCAGGGCTCTGGAGGGAATGGTGAGGCCGGGGATTACGACAAGGGAGATTGAAGGGTTCGTTGAAAAGATGGTGGTTGCGAAGGGTGCGATCCCTGCCTTTAAGGGATACAGGAATTACCCCTCAAGTGTCTGTACCTCTGTCAATGACCAGGTTGTTCATGGTATCCCTTCCTCTCTGGGGTTAAAAGAGGGAGATATTGTAAGCATAGACCTGGGTGTGTTTCTTGACGGATTCTATGGCGACGGTGCGGTCACCTTTCCTGTCGGCACGATAAGCCCACTTGCGGAGCGGCTTATCAAGGTGACCGAGGAGTCTCTCGCGCTTGGCATAGAACGGGCAAGGCCTGGTAACAGGATATCCGATATCTCTCATGCGATTCAAAAACATGTAGAGAAAAGTGGCTTCTCTGTGGTGAGGGCCTTTGTGGGTCACGGAATAGGAAGGTCATTGCATGAAGAGCCCCAGGTTCCGAACTTTGGTGATCCAGGTCGTGGACCGAGGCTCAGGGAGGGTATGACATTGGCAATTGAACCTATGGTCAATGAGGGTAGGTACGAAGTATCCATCCTGGAGGACGGATGGACTGCGGTTACTGCTGACGGCACCCTTTCGGCCCACGCTGAACATACCATTGCCATTACAAGGAATGGTCCGAGAATCTTGACTAAAACAGACTAAAGTCTTTATAATTTAAAGTTAAATGCCAAAAGAAGAGAATATAGAGGTTCAGGGGACGATCGTAGAGACACTCCCCAATGCAATGTTCAGGGTTGAACTCGAAAACGGAAAGGTTATCCTTGCATATGTATCGGGCAAAATGAGGATGCACTTTATAAAAATATTGCCCGGGGATAAGGTGTCCGTGGAACTCTCTCCCTATGATCTCACGAAGGGAAGAATTACCTACAGGTTCAAATAGGAAAAGGCAAAGCTTACAATTGGAGTCTCATCTGAAGGTAGGGCATGAACATTTTTGAATTTCTTATAGGTGGGGTTAGACTATGAAGGTTAGGGCATCAGTAAAACCGATATGTGCGAAGTGTAAGGTAGTGAAGAGAAAAGGGGTGATTAGGATTATCTGTGAGAACCCCAGGCACAAACAGAGACAAGGATAGGAGGAGGGATGGCGAGGATCGCTGGTGTTGATTTACCCAAGAACGAGAGGATAGAAATCGGTCTTACACGAATATTTGGCATCGGAAGACCGCTGTCTCAAAAGATACTGAGCGAGACAGGGGTTAACCCTAATGTGAGAGTTAAGGATCTGAGAGATGAGGATATTGTAAAGATACGAAATGTGATCGACAGGGACTTTAAGGTGGAAGGTGATCTCAGGCGCGAGGTGTCTATGAACGTAAAGAGGCTCATTGACATTGGTTCGTATAAGGGCCAGAGGCATCGTCTCGGGCTGCCGGTCCACGGGCAGCGGACAAAGACCAATGCGCGCACACGGAGAGGCCCTAGAAAGCTGGTTGTGGGCAAGAAGAAGGAGGCATAACATTTATGGCCCAGAGGAAAAAGACTTCGAAAAAAGAAAAGAAGAATATCCATACCGGTTCTGCCCATATCCAGGCAACCTTTAATAACACGATCGTGAGTATTACCGATCAGAACGGCAATGTGGTTGCATGGTCGAGTTCAGGCAGTCTCGGATTTAAGGGTTCAAGGAAGGGAACGCCGTATGCCGCACAGATGGCCGCAGAGGCTGCTGCGAAAAAGGCAATGGATTTTGGCATGAAGCAACTGGATGTGTTCGTGAAAGGGCCCGGTGCGGGAAGGGAATCTGCCATCAGGGCACTGCAGGCTGCCGGTCTTGATATTAATCTCATCAAGGACGTGACGCCTGTTCCTCACAATGGGTGCCGACCGCCAAAGAGGAGGAGGGTGTAGTGTCGAGATACATAGGATCAGTATGCAGGATGTGCCGGAGGGCAGGGGAAAAACTCTTTTTCAAGGGTGATAGATGTTTTACTGAGAAATGCGGGGTAGAGAGAAGAAAATATCCCCCGGGCCAGCATGGACAAAGCAGGGCAAAGCTCTCTGATTACGGCGTGCAGTTGATGGAAAAACAGAAAGTGAGAAAACCATACG
>DATKOU010000097.1:0-2828 GCA_035524455.1 Thermodesulfovibrionales bacterium
AATGAAAGGGACAACAGGGAAGGGTGAATATGTGGTGAACAGGGGCGGGAAATATTTTCTCGACCTCGCCACTGCGAACAAGTATCAGGCTTTGTCCATGGACGTCCCCCCAGATAATATATGGATGTCTGATGAATGCACCTTCTGCTTGACAGAAAAATATTATTCTTACAGGTTCGCCAAAGGCCCCACAGGGAGACAGGGGGGATTCATCAGGATCCTTCCGTAGAATATCCTTGGCGGTGAATGATTCGTGCTTTTCTCACTTACCCTTGAACGCGGGCTTTGCCTTTTTCCGGGGCATCTTTGTTCTTGTATGATTTACCATAGTTTTCTTATAATGAGAGAAAAACGGATAACTACTCTCGCTGTGTGGAGGAGCCATTATGCTGAAAGCAAAAGATATCATGACAAAGGACGTGATCACACTCTCTCCGGATACCACGGTGGAAAAAGCGGGGAGACTTTTTATCGACAGGGGGATGAGCGGCGCTCCGGTGGTTGATTCTGAGGGGAAACTTTTCGGTGTTGTCACGGAAAATGATCTTATCAGCAAGAACAGGAGGCTCCATATCCCCACCGTGTTAAGGCTTTTTGACGCATTCATACCTCTGGGCGCCAGCAAGCTGGAGGAAGAGCTTAAGAGGATGACTGCATCCACAGTAGGCGAGATATGCTCAAGGGATGTGGTGACCGTGGACGAAGAGGCGTCCATAGAGGATATCGCTACCATAATGACCGAGAGGAATGTCCATCTTCTGCCTGTTATGGGGAAGGGAAAATTGATGGGGATCATCGGCAAGAAAAACCTGATCAGGGGCATTGCTGGTGAGACTTCTCAGTAACGGGCCCGGAGAAACCTTCCAGTACGGCCTCAAGCTCGGAAGGCTTCTCCATGCCGGAGACATTGTCTGCCTTTTTGGAGACCTGGGTTCCGGTAAAACGACCCTGGTCAAGGGGATTGCGTCTGCACTCGCCATTCCTGAAAGGGACATCACCAGCGCAAGTTTCACGATTATCGCAGTATATAAGGGCACATTGCGCCACAGTTCAGTCCCCTTTTACCATATTGACCTTTACAGGATAAAGGATGCGACAGACCTTGATTCAATCGGCATAGAAGAGTATATTGGAGGGGACGGGATCACGGTCATAGAATGGGCGGAGAGAATGGGGAAAATGGAAGACTCCATTACGGTGAGACTGAGCATCCTGAACGCGGAAAAGCGGGAGATTGCAATCGAGGGAATAGATGAAAAGGATTGGAATAATCTGTAAGCCGGGAATGACCGCATCCGGAGAGATCCTGGGAGACCTTCTGCCCTGGCTTAAGAGGAGGGGCATCCAGGTCTTTCTTGATGCTGAGGTGGCCCAACCACTTGGCATCGAGGGGTATCCCCGCTCCGAGATTCCTGACCTCACCGAGGGCGTGGTTGTGTTCGGCGGGGATGGTTCGATGCTCTCTGCGGCTCGCTTGGTGTGCGAAAAAGGGATTCCCATACTGGGCGTAAACCTTGGCGGCCTCGGGTTCATCACCGAAGTGCATGCAGCGGGCATCTATGAGGCCATGGAGCATGTTATTTCGGACAGATTTACGGTGGAAGAGAGGCTTATGCTCACCGCTTCCGTATACAGGAAGAAGGAAAAAGTCGCGAACTATACGGTGCTTAATGATGTGGTCATTAATAAGGGCGCCCTTGCAAGGATCATTGATCTCGAGACATGTGTGGACAAGACGTATGTCACCACGTTCAAGGCGGACGGTCTGATCGTATCAACACCTACGGGCTCCACTGCGTACAGTCTTTCGGCAGGAGGCCCGATACTTTATCCCACAACAGGCTGCATTGTGCTTACCCCCATATGTCCCCACACACTCACAAACAGGCCCATCGTGCTGCCTGACAAGGCGGTGGTGGAGATTTCGCTCAAATCTGTTGCAGAGGATGTGTTCCTCACCATGGACGGCCAGGTGGGTTTTTCTTTGAAACAGCGCGACAGGGTGGTGGTCGAAAAGTCGCCCTTTAAGACGAGGCTCCTGATCCCTGATGAGAGCGATTATTTCAAGGTCCTGAGGACAAAACTGGGATGGGGGGAGAGGGGCAGAAAGGCATAATCGCGGTGCGGTCGAAGATCGAATGGATATAGGACAGGACATAAAAACCATACTTAATTTCTTTCAATCCCTCGGGATTGAAAGGCTGCCCATTGAAATTCCAACGGGTAAGGATTTACTGGCCGTGACCAAAAGCAAAGATTCGGAATTCAAAGCCCCAGAACCCAGAACTCTGAACCCAGAACTTAGCTCTTCACATGATAAGAAGGCCGCCCTTAAAAAGCTGCGTGAAGAGATCGGGGAATGCCAACGATGCAAGCTTTCCAAGGAAAGGAAACACATCGTGTTCGGCGAAGGCAGCCCTGATGCGGGGTTAATGTTCATCGGCGAGGCCCCGGGAAAAGAGGAAGACATTCAGGCAAGGCCATTCGTGGGAGATGCGGGCAAGCTCCTCACGCGTATGATCGAGAAAATGGGTCTTGCACGGGAAGATGTCTATATAGGAAATATCGTGAAATGCAGGCCTCCCCTCAACCGCGATCCTGAGGAAGACGAGATGAAGACATGCAGTCCGTTCATCGACAGACAGATAGAGATCATTTCTCCCAAGGTCATTGTATCACTGGGTCGCGTCTCTGCCCAGACGCTTATTGCCACAAAGATTCCCATATCCAAATTGAGAGGGAGGTTTTACGAATATAAAGGCATACCGCTCATGCCCACCTTCCATCCCGCATACCTCCTCAGAAATCCCAAGGACAAATGGCTCGTG
>DATKOU010000098.1:0-2984 GCA_035524455.1 Thermodesulfovibrionales bacterium
TATGTCTCCTCGCAACAACCGCAAGGGAGATAAGGAAATCGATCTTTGCGATGATACTCCCGGTAGATACCAAACGAGTGCCTTCCCCCTGAACCTTTTCCAGGATTTCCTGGAATAGGCTATATTCAAGATCCTTCAAACGTTCCTCTGAACCGAGCACCCTTGACTCATATTCCTTGAGTTCCGGGGTGATGAATCGTTCTCCGTTAACGAGGGTCTGTTTTCTTACATAATAATCCGGTACAAGATCAAGGTTTGTCTTGGTGACCTCAATGTAATAGCCAAATACCCGGTTATATCCCACTTTGAGAGAGGTGATGCCGGTTTTTTTTCTTTCCCTCGCCTCCAGCTCAGCAATGAAATCCTTTCCGCTCACCGACACCTTTCTGAGCCCATCCACCTCCGGGTGATATCCGTCTTTCAGTATGCTCCCGTCCCTGACGCTGAGAGGGGGATTCTCCAGGATCGCAGAATCTATCAGCGCCCCTAGCGCTTGGAAGTCCGGGAGTGCTTCCCCAAGTGATCTGAGTGAGTGATTGTGCGAAGCGACGAGTACCTTCTTTATTGCGGGCAGGCATGAGAGCGAGTGCTTGATTGCGATCAAGTCCCTTGGGTTAGCTGAACGGTTGTCCACCTTTGATGCCAGCCTTTCCAGATCCTGTATCTTCCTGAGATTGCTTCGTTGCATGTCCACGAGTTCATAATCGTCAAGGAGAACCTCCACTGCTCCAAGGCGATTCCCTATTTCAGCGGCATCCACAAGGGGTCTTAGGATTGCATTCCTCAAATACCTCCCTCCCATGGGGGTGAGGGTTTCGTCGAGGACAGAGAGAAGGGTTCCCTCAGTCCCTCCCTTCACATTCCGTATCAGCTCGAGATTCTTCTGGGTGGCTGCGTCCAGAAACATATATGCACTCTGGGTAAGGGGAGAAATCTTCTTGAACCGAATGGCCTCCTTTTGGGTGTCTTCAATATAGGCAAGAAGGGCGCCTGCAGCTGAGATGGCCGTGTGCATGCCCTCACATCCGTATCCGTCAAGGGTTGATACGCCGAAGTGTTTCAGGAGAGTCCGGTACGCTTCCGAAAAGTCAAAAGACCAGTCGTCAATGGCGGTGGTGTAATAGCTCTTAAGTATCTCAGCATAATGGAGGTTCGCCTTAAGGCTCTCCGGGACAAGAAGTTCTTTTGGTTCAAACCTGCTGAGTTCATCCTCAATGGGCTTCTCTGTTTCGTAGACCATGAATTCCCCTGTGGAAATATCCACAAGGGCGACCCCGTGTTTCCTCCCCTCCGGCATGAACGAAAAGATATAGTTATTCTCCTTGGGATTCTCCGGGGTATAGGTGCCGGGGGTAATAACCTTCACCACATCCCTCTCTACGATGCCTTTCGCCTCCTTTACGTCCTCCATCTGTTCACATACAGCGACTTTATGCCCAGCTTTCACGAGCTTCGCGATATACGACTCAGCGGCAAAGAAGGGGATACCGCACATGGGAATCGGCTCTTCCTTACCCTTTTCCCTCGAGGTGAGCGCGATCTGGAGTATCTTTGATGCGACCTTTGCATCCTCTCCGAACATCTCGTAAAAGTCACCCAGGCGGAACATCAGGATTGCATCCTTATGTCTCTCCTTAATACCGAAATATTGTTTCATTAAAGGGGTTAACTCAGGCATAGGATATTAAATACCATACGATGTCGAAAGTGCAATAGAGGATGATAATCCCTGCGCGCCTTGAAATTCATACGATCATGTCATTTCATATCATGTAGCTCAGCACATGAACCGGGGATGACAGGCGAGTCATTTCAGAGCCAATCAGGTTTTATAAAGAACAAAGAGGAGCCACTTGCACTACGTGCGCCAATGGTCATCGACCATGGACAGAGAAGAATGAGTAGCTTATTCGGGTAACTGAGATCTCTTGAGCAGATGAGACACGAAATTTGATTGTGTATCAAGGTCTGGAAGAGGATGCCCTCAATTCATAGAGCGTCTAGAATGTCACGTTCTGCCTTTCCATAAGCATTTCTCCCAGAAATGAACCCGGCTTTATCTCTGCGGTCTCCACCAGGTCCGCTTTGTCCAGCCCGTAATGTTTTACACATGAAGCACAGATGTAGAACTTCACACCGAAATCGTCTATAAGGGTCCTCATCAGCTGATGCACAGGGGAGAACTCATCCTTTTTCTGGAGTTCAGACAATGTGTCCGCGAAACCCTTCTTTGCAACGAGAACCCCGTCGTCCATAAGACAAAAATCGAGTTCAATGTCAAAGGCCTTCATATTTGATGCGAGCTGCATCGCCCCTGCAACGATATCCGGCCTGTCGTACGAATGGGTCAGAATGAATACAAATTTCTTCTCTTCCATGATTTTCCTCCTTCTATCTGTTTCTCATTTCATGCCGCATGAGACAGACAAAACAATTCTCTTCATATCGACCAAACAGGACTGGAGCGGGCGACGGGATTCGAACCCGCGACCTTCAGCTTGGGAAGCTGACACTCTACCACTGAGTTACGCCCGCATCATATTGTTTATAAACCAGTGTTCCTCCAAAAGTCAAGAAAGACCCTGACAATGACGGTTTTTCCCCTGCCCGAGCAGCGTCCGGCCCGAAGCAAGATAAAATAGCCCTCTGCGGCTTTTCCGATATTGACTAAATAACCACCGTCTGTCACAACATTTCCGCTTATGTGGCCGGATCAGTGGCCACCCACTGAGTCCGATTATCTTGGCTCAGACCGGACGCTCCTTTCATAATACTTAAAACTCAATAACCATTCGCAAGTAGATTTGAATCCCGATATGCCTGTTTTAACTTTTTGCCAGGATATTTTGCACCCCTACGCGGATGAGCATGACCGCGATAGATGCAAGGAGCAACGCCATGATCTTCGAGACGGCCATTATTCCCCCACGTCCGAAAATCTTCAGAATTCTCGACGAGGCCCTGAACGAAAGCCAAACAATAAA
>DATKOU010000099.1:0-11688 GCA_035524455.1 Thermodesulfovibrionales bacterium
TATCAATATGTTAAACCCGAAATGGTCCGCCGCATTGTGAATGAACATATTGTTGGAGAGAAACCGATTGCTGAGTGGCTTGCAGGGGATGACTTCGAGAACTTCTATAAGAAGCAGGTGAAGGTAGTCCTGTCGGACTGCGGAAAGATCGACTATGAGAGTATAGACTCTTATATCTCTTCCGGAGGCTACAAAGCATCAGAAAAGGTCTTTACTTCCATGACCCCTGAAGAGGTAATTGCAGAGATGAAAAAATCAGGGCTCAGGGGACGGGGAGGTGCTGGTTTCCCCACAGGGGTCAAATGGGAGGCATGCAGGAAGGTTCCCTCTGATCAGAAATACATAATATGCAACGCCGATGAGGGAGACCCGGGGGCATTCATGGACAGGGCAGTGATAGAGGGCAATCCCCATGTCGTTATTGAGGGGATGTTAATAGGCGCCTATGCCATTGGTGCAAGCAAGGGATACGTATATATCAGGGCAGAATACCCCCTCGCCGTGGAAAGGCTTACCCATGCCATAAGGGATGCCCTGGAAAGAGGATACCTCGGAAAGAACGTCTTTAACTCCGGATTCAAGTTTGATATACGGTTGAAGCTCGGTGCCGGAGCTTTTGTATGCGGAGAAGAGACTGCCCTCATCGCATCCATCGAGGGACAGAGGGGAATGCCGAGGCCGAAGCCGCCCTTCCCTGTGCATCAGGGATTATGGGGAAAGCCCACTGTTATTAATAATGTAGAGACCCTTGCAAATGTCCCGTATATCCTCAACAGGGGAGCTGACTGGTACTCATCCTACGGCACTGAGAAGTCCAAAGGAACAAAGGTCTTCGCACTCACGGGAAAGGTGAAGAACACAGGTCTTATCGAAATCCCGATGGGGATTACCCTGAGAGAGATAATTTATGATATCGGCGGCGGTATAGAAAACGGCAAGGCACTAAAGGCTGTCCAGACGGGAGGGCCTTCCGGAGGCTGCATACCTGCCAGTATGGTGGACATCCATGTTGATTATGAATCCCTTGCCCAGGTCGGTTCGATTGTCGGCTCGGGAGGAATGATCGTACTTGACGAAGATGACTGCATGGTGAATATGGCAAAGTACTTTCTTCAGTTCACACAGACTGAATCGTGCGGAAAATGTGTGCCTTGCAGAATAGGAACAAAGAGACTTCTCGAAATACAGGAAAGGATCACGAGGGGAGAGGGCAAGGAAGAAGATCTTGAACTCCTCCAGAAATTGGGCAATAGCGTGAAGGCCGCTTCCCTGTGCGGTCTTGGCCAGACCGCTCCCAATCCCGTCCTCAGCACCCTCAGGTATTTCAAGGAAGAGTACGAAGCTCACATTAAATTTAAACGGTGTCCTTCACTCGTCTGCAGGGAGATAATATCTTCATCCTGTCAGCACACCTGTCCTATCGGAACCGAGGCATCTGTCTACACCGCTTTAATTGCCCACGGACGTTTTGATGAGGCCGCTCAAGTGATCAGAAAGGATAATCCGCTGGCAAGCGTCTGTGGGAGGATTTGCCATCATCCCTGTGAATTAAAGTGCAAGGCAGGTGAAGGAGGGAAACCGATCGCCATAAGGGCACTGAAGCGGTTTGCCGTTGACTATGCGCACAAAAAAGGCATTCAGGTGCAGATCCCGAAGGACGGAGTGAACAATCAAAAGGTCGCCATTGTGGGTTCTGGACCGGCAGGGCTTACCGCAGGTTATTTCCTCGCTCTAAAGGGATATGATGTCACGATCTTTGAGGCGAAGCCTGTTGTCGGTGGAATGCTCAGAGTCGCGATACCTGAATACCGCTTGCCCCGCGAGGTCTTTGATATCGACATCGCTTTCATGGAGAGCGCTGGAGTAAAGTTTAGGACAGACACTGCGCTGGGGAGAGATATTTCCGTTGACAGCCTTTTCGAGGAGGGATATAAGGCCATATTTATCGCGATCGGTTCCCATAAGTCGATGAAACTCGGTATTTCAGAAGAAGATACGGAAGGTGTCATACCCTCCCTGAGATTCCTCGAAGCGTTGCATCTCTGTAAAGAGACGCACCCCGGCAAGAGGGTCATAGCGGTTGGAGGCGGCAACTCGGCGGTAGATTCTGCGAGGGCCGCGCATCGTATTGAGGGGGTAGAGGAGGTGACGATACTGTATAGGAGGACGCGGTCGGAGATGCCCGCATATAAAGAGGAAGTCGATGCTGCACTGGAAGAGGGTATCGACATACAATTCCTGACTGCGCCCACTGGGATTCTCACCAAGGGTGGTAAATTGAGTGGTGTAACCTGTATTCGCATGAAATTAGGGAATGTTGATAAAAGTGGAAGGGCCAGGCCCATTCCGATCGAGGGTTCTGAGTTTACTCTTGAGGCAGATACATTGATAGTGGCGATTGGCGAGCAGCCTGATACATCCTGCGTCGACGGAACCTCAGGGCTTGAGATCTCTACGACGAACACCATCGTCGTTGATCAGGAGAGCCTGGCGACATCCAGGGAAGGTGTTTTTGCCGGCGGCGATGCCGTGACAGGTCCGAATACGGTTATCCATGCTATGCAGGCGGGAAAGAGGGCAGTTGAGTCGATCGACAGATACCTTCGGGGAGAACGTTCAGAAAGGAGCTATGAGGTGACGAGACCCTCCCGGTATGTCGAACCGGTCGAACTGACTGATGAGGAGCTCATAGAAGCAGACCGTCCTGAGATGCCGCTCCTTTCTCCTGAGGAGAGGAAGAAAAATTTCGAAGAAGTAGAGTTAGGTTTTACCGAAGAGATGGCGCTCAAAGAGGCGAGGCGGTGTCTCAGATGCGAATTGAGCACTCTGGATGGGCAAAAGGCGATCCAGGAAATGAACCTAAAGAAAAGAAAGCATTCATAAGGAAGTCAGGAATTGATATGGTGAAACTCACAATAAATGGCAAGGCAGTTTCTGTTCCGGAAGGAATAACGGTCCTGGATGCCGCGAAAAGATTCCATATCCCCATACCCACCCTTTGTCATCATCCAAAACTTACCCCTTTTGGCGGCTGTAGGCTCTGCATCGTCGAGATCAAGGGTATCCCCAGACCCGTGACTTCATGCACCACCCCGGTAGCTGAGGGTATGGAGGTGACCACCACCAGTGACCATCTTGAACAGATAAGGAGGACCGTCCTGGAACTCATCCTCTCTGACCACCCCAACGACTGCATGGTATGTGAACGTGCGGGTGATTGCGCACTCCAAGAACTCGCGTATTTTTACGAAATAAGGGAAAACAGCTTTGAAGGAGAGAGAAGGAGATACACCAAAAGGGATGAGAATCCCTTTATCGAAAGGGACATGGAGAAATGCATCCTTTGCAGCAGATGTGTGAAAGTGTGCGATGAGGTTGAGGGGGTGGGAGCCATCGATTTTGCATACAGAGGCTTTAAGTCAAAAATATGTCCTCCTTATGAAAAAGCCCTTGATTGCGAGTTCTGCGGTCAGTGCGTTGCGGTCTGTCCCACGGGGGCTCTCACCGGCAAGGCCTGGAAGCAGAAGGGAAGACAGAAAGACATAAGAGAGATAGACACCACCTGCCCCTATTGCGGCTGTGGCTGTAACCTTACGCTTCATGTTCAGGGGAATGAGGTGATCAGGGTCAGTTCCCGGGAAACTAGCCTCAATGAAGGATGGCTTTGTGTGAAAGGGAGGTTCGGGTACGGTTTCATACACAGCCCTGAACGCCTGCAAAAACCTCTTATACGGATAAATGGAACACTGACTGAATCGTCGTGGGATGAGGCCCTTGATTATGTAGCCGAACAATTGAGAATGATCAAAGAGAAACACGGCCCTGACGCCATAGCCGGACTGTCTTCCGCAAAATGCACCAATGAAGAGAACTACCTCTTCCAGAAACTCATAAGGGCTGCCATAGGAACAAACAATGTGGACCACTGTGCCCGGTACTGACATAGTTCAACGGTGGCCGGTCTGGCCACGGTATTCGGCTCGGGAGCCATGACAAATTCCATGACAGAGATTATAAACAATGATGTGATTTTTGTCATAGGTTCCAACACCACCGAAACCCACCCCATAATCGGACTAAAGATGAAGAAGGCGGTTCAAAGAGGAGCCAAGCTCATTGTTGCAGATCCGAGGAGGATAGATCTTGTGAGGTTCGCCAATCACTGGCTCCAGCAAAAGCCTGGCTCTGATGTTGCCCTTCTCAACTCCATGATGCATGTGATCCTCAGGGAAGGCCTAGAAGACAGGGAGTTCATCAACGCCTGGACAGAGGACTTTGAGGCATTCAGGGGCTCCCTGGCTGAATTCACGCCTGAGACAGGGGAAAGGATATCGGGAGTTCCCAAGGACAAGATCATAAAGGCAGCCCTGCTTTACGGAAATGCCGACCATGCGGGGATATATTATACCATGGGTATGACACAACACACCCATGGCACTGACAACGTATTTTCAATAGCTAACCTCGCTCTCTTGACTGGAAATCTGGGGAAGGAAAGTGCAGGGGTGAATCCGTTGAGAGGTCAAAACAATGTCCAGGGTGCTACGGATATGGGGTGTATACCCAACCAGTACCCTGGTTACCAAAAGGTTGATATTCCCCAGATAAAAGAGAAATTTGAAAAAGAGTGGGGGCTGAGGCTCTCTGACAGGATCGGCATCACCGCCACAGAGATGACGGACGCTGCACTTAATGGTAGCCTCAAGGCCATGTATGTCATGGGAGAAAACCCTGTACTGAGCGACCCGGACGTGAACCACACTACAAGGGCATTGAAAAGTCTGGATTTTCTTGTAGTGCAGGACATATTCCTTACAGAAACCGCAGAACTTGCCCATGTGGTGCTTCCGGCTGCATCATTCGCAGAGAAAGAGGGCACCTTTACCAATACTGAGCGACGGGTTCAGCGCGTGAGAAAGGCGGTGAATCCTCCAGGAGAAGCGAGGGTTGACTCCCTTATTCTGTCTGATCTTAGCGCACGCCTTGGTTATAAAATGGATGCTGCCTCAGCGGACGAGATGTTCCTGGAGATCGGCAGGGTCTGGCCCTCAGTGGCTGGAATGACTTATAGCCGTTTGGAAAAGCGTGGTATTCAATGGCCGTGTCCCACCATTGAGCATCCGGGAACCCCTTACCTTTTCAAAGGAGGGTTCCCCAGAGGAAAAGGAAGATTTACGCCGGTGAAGTACAGGCCATCTGCCGAACTCCCTGATAGCGAATACCCTTTTATCCTCTCCACGGGGAGACAGCTCTTTCAGTACCATACCGGTACGATGACGAGAAAGACTACTGCCATTGAGGTTGTGTCACCGCCTTATGTGGAGATAAATCCTGAAGACGCAAAGATGCTTTCCCTGGCAAACGGACAGAAGGTGAAGGTGTCCTCTAGGAGAGGAAGTATTGAAATTACCGTGCGTGTTTCTGAAAGACCATTGAAGGGTGTGGTGTTCATCCCGTTTCATTTCAAGGAAGCTGCTGCCAACGTCCTCACCAATACCGCATTGGATCCTGTATGCAAGATTCCTGAACTAAAGGTCTGCGCAGTAAAAATAGAGGCTTAACGAAGGGATACATCCCGCGACGGACGTCAGTTTCTCCTTTCCATACGAAAGGTCTTCAGCCTTCTCCTGGAGATGATTGTTCCAATAGCAGTAGGTACTCTGGGCCATTATTTCTTTTTCCTCTGAACGGACTGCCTATTAATATATCGAAGACTGAGAATTTTTACAATATCAGGCCTAGAAATTTCCTAATCTAACGCCCTCATAGCCATAGGGGAAAAGTCCGGCTGACACACAGGTTTCCGGCGGCACGCTGACCACGCTTGCAATGGGATTCATCTTTATTCTAAAATGCGTTTGACTCTGAAATTCAGGGGGATAAATGGGGTAACTTTTGGCAAAGACGATTCAGAAATGACAGCCATCTCGTTCCTCTTCAATTCCCTTCTGATTGCGGGGCACTGTCCCAAGAGCAAAGTCATTAAGTAAAACAATTAATCCTTTGGATAGCTTGCACCTTTGCTTGGCGGAGAAAAATAATAATGAACGGCAATATAGATTTTCATATTCCAGATTGTAACCAATTTCGTAATGGTTACGAAGCATATACCAGAGAAAGGCGAGGGGCTGTTTACTTTGAAGATCTTTCGTTAATTTCAGAGAATTGGGGAGACCCCGTTCTTATGGCACAAGGGGTTCAAAGATTAATTCGATCTTGGCATTTTTTTTTTGCAAACTTTGATTTCGACAGTTTGGTTAATTGCATTGATAACAATTTCCAGGATCTCAATGAGTTTAGAGCGAGAAACGTAGTGAGTTTAGCTGATGCTGATGACGTCAGGATTGAAAGTTTGTTTAACCATTTCCTAGACGCTCTAAAACGGACAAGAGACAATGCAAAAAGTCCTGTATCTGTTGCCAAAGCTTTAAGTCCTTTAGCTACGCATTTCTTTCCTCTTTGGGATTCAAATATTGCATTTTCGTACAATTGTTTCTACCTTGCAGATATCTCAGCGCCTCCGTATATCAGATTCTGCAAAAAAATGAAAATTATGTCAGAGCATGTACAACATTGTGTTTCAAATAAGGATGATAGATCCCTGTTAAAAAGAATCGATGAATATAATTATTCAAAATATACAATGCATTGGATATGAGAAAAAGTGCCAAGCAAAACAGTTGCCTGACACAGTGCAAACGGCTAAAGCCCAACCATCGATGCATCGTTTGTGCCGCAGACGTTATCTGCTCATTGAGGACAGAACAGGAAAAAGAGTCAATAAGATGAAAGTCTATTCTGTGGACAAAAAGACCCAAGAGAAGATGTTATCATGGGGGCGATACTTATTTTGGGCTGAGATTCTATGTCAGCGCTTCAAAGATTTTATAGATTCTCCTCATGATATTGAGAATAGTGTTGATAGCTGGACTTTCTTTGCATTAATGTCGCAATGGTATGCCAGTTTATGGGTAGTAATTGAAGGGTGGCAGAAATTGGGTTTTGATGATCATGCTATAAACGACTTGATACAGCAACGCTCTGTTTTCTGTGATTTAATGAAGCGATATAGGAATGGAGTGTTTCACTATCAACCAAGAATGATAGAGGAGAGATTCCTTGCTTTTTTGAGAGAGGGCGACTAACATGCAATTTGGGTTAATAATCTTCACAATGAATTCTTGAGATTTTTCTGGGAATGGATCGATAATTTTCCGGGAACCGCAATACAGAAAGAGGAATTTCGGCAAATTATCATAAGCGTTATTGGATGGGTACCTGAAAATATCGTCCCTGCACGCATTCAAGAACTTGAGCGGATGACGGAAGACGCAGATGAAATGATAGCACACGATAAAAAATCGGAGAATCTCTACACGAGGAGTCTAAAGGAAGCTATTACCAATGCAAGAGGTATCTTAAAAACCATTCAAAAGGAAAAGGATAAGTCATCAAAAAGGAATGTCCGCAACGCCAATTAACAACCAAGAGAAAATTACGGACAGATCCTATTATTTCTTGGCACATGGATGACTGAAGAGCAGGAAGAAAGATGTTGGTTGTTCTATTTAACAACCAAGGTAGATGCTATCTGAAAGCCGCCACCAGAATGAATATGATATTATTATTCAGGAAAGGACTTTGATATGAAACAAATAAAACTTATAGTAGAAAAGCATCCGGACGGATACGTCGCGTATCCTTTGGGGCTTAAGGGCGTTGTTGTGGGGCAAGGAGACACATATGAAGAAGCACTTGCAGACGTAAGATCCGCAATTCATTTCCATATCGAATCCTTCGGGGAGGAAGTATTTGATGTTGATCCCCCTATCCTTGAGGCTTTCGTCGCAGAGGCCGGGGTAGAGGTTTAATGCCTAAATTCCCACTGTCATGGTAAAATTATCACAAGGAGGAGCACCGTGGCCATTCGATATATCTTAAGTGAATACGTCGAGCAAGCTATGGCACAGGCTGTCTATGATAAACTTGAAGACGGCACGTTTGCCGGTCGTATTTCTGCCTGCAAAGGAGTGTTGGCCTTTGGGCCCACATTGCGCCAGTGCGAGGAAGACCTCCGTTCAACTCTCGAGGATTGGATTCTTGTCGGATTAAAACTTGGACACCCTTTGCCGGTGATAGGAGAAATTGATCTAAACAAAGAGCATTCTCGTGAGCCAGTGGACTCCGTGTAAGCGCCGCGATTTTATCAGTCGTTTACGGAAGCTTTGATTTGAAGGCCCTTTCTCCGGAACCAGACACCAGTTCATGGTCTACCAACAACACCGCCTGTCAATCCCCTCGAACACTGAATACTCCATTCCTCAGCTGCGGATGATGATTCAGGAAGTGGAAAGCATAATTGGTCGTATAATTGCTGCGGATGAATGGAATCGTTTATAAAGAGATGGGAATTCTTAAAAGACGGCTTCCGGCAATTTTGGGAATCATCGTAGGATTCCTCTCCATAATGGCCGGCTCAAAAATATTATTGGGAATCTCTTCTCCCAACTATATTGTGCTTCACTGGCTGGTTATTTATAACGTTTCATTCGGCGTCGTCTCCGTTCTTGCAGGGGCAGGACTGTGGCGCCTTCGGCCATGGGCCATTTCGCTGGCAGGTCTCACCGCTGCCTCTCACGGCTTTGTCCTCGCTCTATTAATTGTGTTCTTTATATCCGGCAAGCCCGTGGCATACCAGAGCATTCTGGCAATGCTTTTTCGGACAACTGCCTGGCTGGGAATATTTCTTTTTGTGAGGACTCCTAAAGGGGACAGTTCAATTTGAGACTGCCCGCAACGTTATCAAGAATGTCCTGCAAAGGAGTTCTTGAAGGGGATTATATGATATTGTCCAGGTTGCGTGAGCCGTGGATGACTCTATGAATTTCAACTGTTCTATTACGCACTATGTAGAACACAAGATAAGCCTCGATTATGAGCACACGATAACCGAAGTCTTTTAGTTTTTCGTCTCTCGGTATTCTCCCAAGGAAAGGATGATTTTTTAGGTTGAGAAGCTGCTTGTCGAGCTTTTTTATGAATGCATCAGCATTTGCAGGGCTGTCATTGGCTATCCAGTCAAAGATTGAAATGAGATCGTCAACTGCGACCGGAAGGTAGCGGAGAGCGTACTTACTTTCCATGCGTTCGTTGACGCAGTTTACTCATGACCTGGGAATGGGTATATCCTTTGGTTCCCGCAGCAGCCTGGGCCTGAGCAACAGCAAGTTTTTCAAAAAGGTCTATCCTTGCCTTGAGTCTTTCATAATGCTCAATGCTCATCACCACAAGGTCGCCCTCACCGTTCGTAGTGAGATATACCGGTTCATCCTGCTCATGGCACAGGGAAGCGATATCACGTGTTCTGTTTCGCAGGCTTGAAATAGATTTTATTATCGGCATTGTTACTCCTCGGCAATTTGTTTTTATAAATTTATAGTAGAACTTAATTATGATAAAAGCAAGTATAAATTTGTGTCGCACTGCTGATTACCGCACGTTGGGCTCCTTTCAGAAAACAGCCGGGTCTTATTTCGGGTACTATTGATCGCTTCTTGTTGGCATAATTGCCTGATATGGTTTTTTCTAAAACCGATGTCCGGTATTCAGAACAAACATCAGGAGCGAGGCAGATAAACTAAAGGCGAGAACTTACTAAAATCCCATCACTGCTGCCCGTGCCATGCTGATGACACCTGCAGGAAGCACGCCGATGAGGAGCACCGCCAGAATTGTCACGGTCAGTGCAAGGTTTGTGGCAAGGGATGTGGAGAGCTTGACCACTTGCCTCGGTTCCTTCATGTACATGTTCATCACGATCCTGAGATAGAAGTAGGCAGATATGGAGCTGAAGATCACCGCAACAATGGCGAGCCATGTATACCCCGCATTCACTGCTGCCATGAAGAGATAAAACTTGCCCACAAAGCCTGCGGTAGGGGGTATTCCGGTGAGGGAGAACATGAAGATGAGCATCAATGCTGATGCCAGGGGATGGGACTTTGCCAGGCCTTCATAATCGCTGATTTCTTCCCCCTTAAATCCCTCTGTCCTCAGCATGATCACTATTGCAAATGCGCCGATGTTCATAAAAGCATAGATGAAGAGGTAATTCATCATGCTCGCCACACCCTCAGTCCCGCCGGCAATAATACCGATGAGGGCGTAGCCTGCGTGGGCGATGGATGAATAGGCGAGCATTCTTTTTATGTTGGTCTGGGAGAGGGCCAGTATGTTCCCCACCGCCATGGTGAGGATCGCTATGGGGATTATTATGCCTGCCCAGTCTATCTGGAGGTCACCGAATGCCATGAAGAAGACCCTGCCTAATGCCGCGAATCCGGCAGCCTTGGGTCCCACGGACATAAAGGCGGTAATGGATGTGGGCGAGCCTTCGTACACGTCAGGTGCCCACATGTGGAACGGCGCGGCAGCGATCTTGAAGCCGAATGCCACCACAAAGAGCATCATCGAGAGCATGGTCACGGAATTATGCCCTATGCCGTTTGCAGCGATGTACTTCGCGATGGCGTTCAGGTTCGTGGTCCCGGTCATGCCGTAAATCAAGGACATTGCGTAGAGGAGAAATGCCGAGGCAAAGGCCCCCAGGAGGAAATACTTGAGTGAGGCCTCATTGGACTTCGTGTCGTGCCTGAAAAACCCTGCGAGGACGTACAGGCTCAGCGACATTAATTCAAGGCCTAGGAACAGCACAATAATATCCCCTGCAGAGGCCATGACCATCATGCCCAGGGTTGAAAAAAGCATGAGGCTGTAATACTCACCGAAATTGACCTTTTCCAGTCTGTAATTCTCACCGAAATTGAGCTTTTCCAGTTCTATGTATCGAATGGATATGAGTATGGAAAGCACCAGGCTGATGAGAAAGATGAGCTTGAAGAAGAGGCTGTAACTGTCCGCGATGTACATGCCCGAAAAAGTCACCCCTGAGGAAGCCATCACAAAATACGCAACAATACCGGCGGTGAGTATGCTCAGGAGCGCGATTGACGCCTTTCTCTTTACCATGAGGTCCAGGAGCAGCACTGCCATGGCCAGAACAGCCATGACAATCTCAGGCATTGCCGGTCCTATATCAGGCATCCGCATCATACCCTCCGCTCAGATACAACAAATTCCCGGCAGTATTCAATTCGGTTCATTTTATTATCTCCATTATCTTTGCGACTGCGGTCATCTCCTGTCCGCCTGAGTGGAGCCTCTGGAGGAGGTGTTCAACAGACGGATGCATGAAACTCAGGAATGTATCTGGATAGACTCCTATCCAGAAAATAAGAATCACCATGGGCAATAACGTGATGATCTCCCTCGTATCCATTTCCTGGAGCCCAATAAGTTTCTGGTTCGTCTCCATAAAGAATACCCGCTGGTACAACCAGAGCATATACCCCGCGCCGATGATTATTCCCAGGGCTGAAAGCACACCCGCCCATTTGCTCGCGGTAAAACCGCCCAGGATGATGAGAAACTCCCCGATAAATCCGTTCATTCCGGGAAGCCCTATGGATGCCAGGGTAAATACCATGAAAAATGCCGCGTAGAGGGGAAGCACTGTGGCAAGGCCGCCGTAATCCCTGATCTCCCTTGAATGGGTCCTGTCATACACTACTCCCACTGAGAGGAAGAGTCCTCCTGTGACAATCCCGTGATTAAGCATCTGGAGGATAC
>DATKOU010000100.1:0-3466 GCA_035524455.1 Thermodesulfovibrionales bacterium
ACCGCTTCACCTCATCAAAAAAAATGGGAAACGATATGTTCACGCACAATGCATTATGAATTGATGTCGTCCCTTCAGCCACTAACCCGGCCACTGCAAGGGACATGGCTATCCTGTGGTCTCCGTAACTTTCCACTTTGCCGCCCTTAAGCATTGTCTTACCCTTTATGGAGACTCCGTCAGGGTATTCCTCGATCTCGACTCCCATTTTTTTCAATTCGGCTGTCATTGCTTTTATTCTGTCAGACTCCTTGACCCTGAGCTCTTCAGCCCCGCGAATGGAGGTGAGCCCCTCGGCCTGTGACGCGGCAACACAGAGTATGGGAAACTCATCAATGAGCAGGGGCATTTCTTCCCGCGTGATGTCCACTGCCCGCAATCCCATCCCCCCTTTGCAGGAGATGTCTGCCACTGGCTCTCCTGACACCTCCCGGATATTCTCCATGCTGACCTCTGCACCCATCCTCCCGAGAACAGTAAGAAGACCTGTTCTCGTGGGATTTATTCCCACTGTCCTTACGGTAATTTCGGACCCTTTCAACAAGAGCGCGGCAACGATGAAAAATGCTGCTGAAGAAAAGTCTCCCGGGACTGTGGTGTCCCTTGCGTAGAGTTCATCTCCGCCATAAATCCTTGCCGTCAACCCCTCCACTTTAATGCGGGCTCCGAAGGCGGGCAGTATCCTCTCGGTGTGGTCCCTCGATCGCAAAGGCTCCGTAACTTCGGTCTCTCCGTTCGAATACAGGCCTGCAAGGAGTATGGCTGACTTGACCTGAGCGCTGGCAACAGGGAGAGAGTACCTGATGGCTCGTAACTTCTTGCCCTTAATCGCAAGGGGAGGGTACCTGTCACCGTCCCTTCCCAGAATCTCGGCACCCATTTCCCTCAACGGGGAAATCACCCTCTGCATCGGCCTTGTTCTGAGGGAATCATCTCCTGACAAGACAGAGAAAAAGGGATTGCCGGACACAATCCCTGAGAGGAGCCTGATGGTGGTCCCTGAATTGCCGCAATCGATAATCGTATGCGGTTCCCTGAGGCCATGGACGCCTTTCCCATGGACCATAAGTTCATCACCCCTATCCTCAATATCGATTCCCAATGACCTGAACGCCGCGACCGTGCTCAGAGTATCCCCCGCCCTCAGAAAATTCCTCACTGCGCTCTTCCCTTTTGCTATAGACGAAAAAAATACCGCCCTATGGGATATGGACTTGTCAGGAGGCGGGACAAGTTCCCCCCTGAGACACCTTCCACCCTTCAGCTCAATCCTGTCCACATTCATCTCTCAATGTCTTGGCTTTACTGAATTCTCCCTCAAGTGACGCCGCATCTGACCCGGCGAGATACCCCTTAACCCGTTCAAGCCTCCCCATAAACGTATCCAGGAATTGTATGAGATTCTCTTTGTTTCCCATGCAGATATCCCTCCAAACTTCAGGAGAACTCGCCGCGATTCGTGTGGTATCCAGAAAGCCCTGCCCCGCATAGGCAAGGTATGAGTGGTTGAGTTCATCAGCGCTGTTCATTAACTCATATGCGATGATATGGGGGAGATGGCTCACTGCGCCAAAGACCCTGTCATGCTCCTCCGGAGTCATAATTACCACCTCTGCACCCAGGGAACGCCATAACTCGGTAAGGGTATTCAGTGCTGCCCTGTCGGTCTTGTCCGTGGGCGTGATCACGCAGCGGCGTTTCTCAAAGAGGTCTGCATCTGCGGCATCGATCCCGGACTGTTCGCTTCCTGCAATGGGATGTGCACCGACAAACGGCGTCTTATTTGACAATACTTTTTCCATTTCATGCACAATATTCCCTTTTATGCTTCCCGCGTCGCTCACTACGGCCCCCTCTTTCAGTGAGTCCCTTATCATTCCCGCAATGCCGGGGAAAAATCCCACGGGCATGGAAAACAGAACAAAATCAGACCCGAGAGAAGCCCTGGACGGGTCAAGGTCAAAGGAGTCAACAATGCCAAGCTCCTTTGCCCTCATGAGGCGCTCCTCTCTCCTGCCAAACCCGGTGATATGGCCACAGAGCCTGCGCTTTTTCATGGCAAGGGCAACGGAGGAACCGATGAGGCCCACGCCGAGGATAGTGACTTTAGGAAAAAACATGAAGGCTTATATCTCCCTTCCCACCGCTGAAGCCACTGCCTTAAGCTCCTTCATTAATACACTGAACGCTTCCGTCTTGAGAGATTGCTCCCCGTCAGACATCGCTTCTTCCGGATTGGTATGAACCTCAATCAGGAGCCCGTCAGCCCCTGCGGCAACAGCGGCCTTTGCCATGGGAGGCACGAGATCCCATTTTCCCACACCGTGGCTTGGGTCCACTACTACCGGAAGATGGGTGAGCTGTTTCAATAATGGCACGGAGCTCAGATCAAGGGTGTTCCTGGTTGCGGTCTCAAAGGTCCTTATTCCCCTCTCACAGAGAATGACCTGATGGTTACCCCTTGACATGATATACTCTGCTGACATGAGCCACTCCTTTACCGTGGCGGACAGTCCCCTTTTCAGCAGGACCGGTTTTCTGACAGAGCCGACCTCAAGGAGCAGCCTGAAGTTCTGCATGTTCCTTGCGCCGATCTGGATGATGTCGGCATACTTCACCATGGCCTCGATGTCCCTGGGGTCCATTAATTCTGTCACCACAGGGAGCCCTGTCTCCTCCCTCGCATCAGCAAGGTATCGAAGCCCCTCCTCACCAAGCCCCTGAAAGGAATAAGGTGATGTCCGCGGTTTAAACGCCCCTCCCCTTATAAACGCAGCGCCCGCTTCCTTCACCTTCTCTGCAATATTCATTATCAGGGTTTTATTCTCAATGGCGCATGGCCCAGCAATGACCTGTATCTTTTTGCCTCCGATTACCCTTCCTTTCACGTCAATGAGGGTATTCTCTGTTTTGAAATCCCTGCTCGCCAGCTTGTAGGGCTTGAGTATCCTCATCACATTTTCGACACCCGTCATCACCCTTATGGCATCCTCTTCTTCCTCGGTGACTCTCGACGTATCCCCGATTACCCCTACGATCGTCCTTTCAGTGCCCTTGGATACATGGGCACTCAGGCCTTTGGACTCGAGCTTCTTGAGCAGATGCCGAAGTGCCTCATCCGTTGCATCAGGTCTTAATACGATAATGTCCATTTACTCCTCCATTCATCAAAAAATTGTCCAGTGAAGAACCCTGCGGCAAGACAGCCACTCGCTAAATGCCTGAATGGCCGATCACCTCATGACTGATTTCAGCGCATCAAGAAACCTCTCGTTTTCCTCGGCTAAACCGATAGTAACCCGCAGTGCCGGTCCCATGGGTCTTACGATCACACCCTTTTTGAGGAGCTTTTCATAGAGTCCCATAGAGTCCTCAACAGGGACGTAGATAAAATTTGCCTCGGTGGGAACGTACCCTACACCAAGGTGCCTTAGTTCCTTATAAAGATATTGTTTCCCCTTTTCAT
>DATKOU010000101.1:0-4548 GCA_035524455.1 Thermodesulfovibrionales bacterium
AAGACCAGAGTAATCGAATACCGGGTGTTGTACCTTATGGAGAACAAGGTTAATCCCCATTCCCTGCTCCTCCTCACCTTTACCAGGAGCGCAGCGCGTGAGATGATTTCCCGGGCCGCTCACCATGACCCGAGGTGTAAAAATGTGGAAGGGGGAACGTTCCATTCCTTTGCGTACAAGCAACTCAAGAGATACGCAAAGAGTATGGGGCTCTCGGAATCCTTTTCCCTTCTGGATGAGGGGGACGCTGCTGAGGCGGTCTACCGCTGCTCCGTAAGGCTCGGATTCTATGAAAAAGAGAAGCGTTTCCCGAAAAAAGACACCCTAAGGGCTCTTATCAGCGCATCCATCAACAAGAACATATCAGTGGGAGAGGTCCTGAAGAAAGAGTTTCCCCATTTTCTCGAATATTCGTCCGATATCGAGAATCTCAGGAGGGAATATACCTCATATAAGATCAGCAAGAACTACCTCGACTATGACGATCTCCTGGTGTATCTCAGACTCTTACTCGAAAACATGGAGATACGGGACCGCCTCTCGCGCAAATATAGATATATTATGGTGGATGAATACCAGGATACCAATACACTGCAGGGCGACATTACCTACTTTCTCGCCGAGAACCACAGAAATATCATGATTGTGGGCGACGATGCCCAAAGCATCTACGGTTTTCGGGGGGCGTCCCATGAAAATATCATGGAGTTCCCAAAGAAGTTCCCTGAATGCACAATCATAAAACTGGAGGAAAATTACCGGAGCACCCAGTCCATTCTCGATGTTGCCAATGCGGTCCTCGAGAATATGAAAGAGAAGTATTCTAAATGCCTTGTATCTGCCAAGAAACAGCTGGGAGAAAAACCGCACCTCCTTTTTTTCAAAGACGCCCATGAGGAGTCGGAATGGACTGCAGAGAAAATTAAGCTGTTTAGGGACGAGGGTATTCCCCTCGGACACCAGTCTGTGCTTTTCAGGTCCCAATATCTTTCCATTCCCCTCCAAGCTGAATTGAGCAGGAGGGATATACCCTTTGAGGTATTCGGAGGGCTAAAGTTTTACGAAACCGCCCATGTGAAGGACATTATGTCCCACATTAAGATTCTCGCAAATCCAAAAGACGAACTGGCCTGGAACCGGGTCTTAATGCTCCTTGACGGCATCGGTCCAAGAACTTCCGAACAGATCTCAGAAGAGATTCTCGGATGCGCCTCTTTTGACGGTATCATTCAGGAAGTTCTTCAAAAGTACAGCAGGGGACACAAATATTCTGAAGGTTTGGCAAGACTCGCTTCCCTCCTCAAAGACGTCCATAGTGAGCGAATGAATGTGGGGGAGAAGTTCAGCATAGTTTTGGAGTACTATGTCCCTTTTCTTAAAGAGAGATTTGATGATTGGCACCTCAGGCTCAATGACCTGGAAACCTTGCGCCAGGTATCCATGAGATACGATTTCCTGGAGGATCTCCTGGAAGATTTTTCAGTGGAGCCGCCTGAGAGGGGCGTGTGGCGCGTGCAGCCATCAACTCCTGACGAGGAAAAACCCCTCACCTTATCCACCATCCATTCTGCAAAGGGATTGGAATGGGAGTGCGTGTTCCTTATCGGTCTCATGGATGGAGTATTGCCTGTCGCTTTTTCCCTGGACCATGAGGACGAGATAGAGGAAGAACAGCGCCTCTTTTATGTGGGAATCACCCGGGCAAAGAACCACCTCTTTTTGTCCCTTCATCACGAAGGTTACCGGGGAGGGATTACCCAGTTCAACAAGATTTCCAGATTTGTGGATGTTCCGAATGTACTCTCAAAATTGTCGCTCGAGGGTGTCAAAAAAGAGAAGAGGGAGGCGCACAGCGAAATAGAGGAGGTCCTCTCACCCTATAATAAAGAATCGCTGCTCCAGAGGGTTATGGACTTTCTGGAGAAGAAAGGGGATATTCACTCATGATCCATCCCACAAGGACAAACCTGCTCCTTCTTAAGGAGAAGACACTATCTGTAAACAACAGCGTGGGAATCCTTAAGGCGAGAAGGCAGGCATTAATCAGGGAATTCCTCGCAACCAGCGTTCCTTTTCTGAGGTCCAGGGAGGATATCAGAAAGACTTACGGCAAGGCCATAGGAGAACTTAAACTGAGCCTGGGGCATGAGGGGAGGGGGACTATAGAATCTCTATCCCTCGTCACAAAGAAGGACCTGGCTGTTGAGATGGCAGAGCGAAACATCTGGGGCCTGAGATACCGGGATGTCGTCATGCACGAGTCTCCGGTGAAAACACCTGATGAGAGGAACTATGACTATCAATCGACTTCACCCCATCTTGAAGAGTCCATATTCCTTTTCGAAAAGCTTGTGGAATCAATGATAGAGATCGCAACCTATGAGAGTAAATTGAAGAGGCTGGGAGAAGAGATTGTAAAAAGCACCCGAAGGATAAGGGTCCTTGAGGAGCGGGTCCTGCCTGAACTCACGCATCAGATAAAGGTCATATCTCAGTACATAGGCGAGAGGGAAAGGGAGACCTACTATAGACTGAAACGCTTTAAAAATATCCGCACTCAGCCCCAGAAACAGCCAGCATGACCCTGCGAATCAGTGACAATCAAGAAAAACGGGGTCTGACACAATCTCCTTAATCGCCATTGAAGAAACGCTGTCCAGTTTCTTCAGTTTTCTTAAGGAATAAAATGCTGAACCTACAAGCGAGATAAACCCCGTGAGTACTTCGAGGGAAGGGATGGCGAGTGCTCTCCCTGCAATATGTCCAAGGATAACGCCTGAGATAAAGCAGACAACGGGGATGACATAGGCAAGGAGAAGACCCCTTGTCTGTGTGGCTTTGTCCAAGGTAATCCTCACCGTGTCTCCCGGAACTGCATTCACCTTGTTTCTCGCAATGAGGGTGGACACTGCCCCTGATGATTTACAAAGCCCTATTTCTGCTGCTCCGCAACCCTTACACGATTGTCCTGGATGAAGCAATATTACAGCCATATCCTTGTCCACTCTTATCACCCTGCCGGTTTCCGGAATCGTCGGCTTCATAATGACATTCTATGAAAGCAATACATGCAACACTATGTTCTAAATCATAAAGTATGTCGCTCAGAGCAGATAGTGGCGTATACTATCTTCTGGTATTATTATTAAGACAGTGGAATGCTACCCCTCATTTATGTCAAAAAGGGCTTTGTGAATGGACTGGCATCAGAGAGAAATTAACGAAGTTATCCATGAGCTGAAGTCACTTCCTCACGGTCTCTCCGCAGAAGAGGCCCGTAAGAGACTTGAAGAGTACGGCCCCAATGAATTAAAGGAAAAAAAGAAAAAGACCCCTCTTTATATGTTCCTCGACCAGTTCAGGGACTTCATGATCCTCGTGCTCATCGCCGCAGCACTCATATCAGGAACCATCGGCGAGGTCTCAGACACTATTGCTATCGTGGTAATAGTAGTCCTCAATGCCCTCGTAGGTTTCGTCCAGGAATACAGGGCGGAAAAGGCATTGGCTGCGCTTAAGAAAATGGTTGACCCCACTGCCCTTGCATTGAGAGACGCTACGCCTGCCAATGTTCCTGCCTCTGAGATTGTTCCGGGCGATGTGGTGATCCTTGAGGCCGGAAGGGTCGTGCCCGCTGATTTAAGGCTTATCGAGACTGCCCAACTGAAGATCGAGGAGGCCGCACTTACCGGAGAATCTGTACCCGTGGAAAAACAAGTAAAAGCCCTTCATGAAGAAGCATTGCCTCTGGGTGATAGGAAGAATATGGCGTACAAAGGCACGACCGTCTCCTATGGCAGGGGCATGGGCGTTGTTATCGCAACAGGGATGAGGACTGAACTTGGCGAGATCGCCCATATGCTCCAGGGAGAGGAAGAGGTGAGGACGCCTCTTCAAAAAAGACTCCTGGGCTTTGGCAGGAGAATTTCCCTTGTTGTGCTCTTCATATGTGCTCTTGTTTTTGGCGCGGGAATCTTCAGGGGCGAGCCTGTCATCCTCATGTTCTTTACTGCCGTCTCCCTTGCAGTTGCCGCAATACCCGAGGCCCTTCCTGCGGTGGTGACAGTAGCTCTTGCCCTGGGGGCACGGAAAATGGTAAGACAGAATGCCCTCATAAGAAAGCTTCCTGCTGTGGAAACCCTCGGCTCAGTGACCTTTATTTGCTCTGACAAGACAGGCACGCTCACGTTGAACAGGATGACCGTCGAAGAGGTATATGTGGACAGAGAGTTGTCAAAATGTAGAGATTGGAGACCGGATATGGACAATTCCCCGGTATCTGATCCCCGATCCTTGCTCTTTACCGCACTTGCGCTGAGCAACGATGCGCAAAAAGACTCTTCAGGAACTCCCATTGGCGATCCAACCGAGATAGCACTCTATGCCGCAGCCAGGGATAAGGGATTTGAAAAAGAGGTGCTGGAAAACAAATTCGCAAGGATCTCGGAAATACCCTTTGATGCTGAGAGAAAATGCATGACTACATTTCACAAATGGAGTCACGGCTTTATTTCATTTACCAAGGGTGCGATTGATTCTCTCGTTGAG
>DATKOU010000102.1:0-13446 GCA_035524455.1 Thermodesulfovibrionales bacterium
CCGCCTTTCGGCGGGTTGCCCCCCTCTTAAGGGTAGGTTACCTACGTGTTACTCACCCGTCCGCCACTAAACTAGTTCATAGCACATTCAGCTCATAGCCCTTAGCTGATTGCTCATAGCAAATTACCTCTCCCTTGCCATGAGCCATGAACCATGAGCTAATTGTGCTATGAACTAGTCCCGTCCGACTTGCATGTGTTAGGCACGCCGCCAGCGTTCGTTCTGAGCCAGGATCAAACTCTCATTTGATACTGGGTAAAACTCTCAAATTAACGTGGCCTACTTTTTTAGTTTTCAAAGAACACCCCGCAATACCCGGGGTTCTTGAGCCCTCTGAGGCTTTCGCTAAATGGGTATCTGGCAGGTGCTTAGGCTTCCCCTCTACAAAATCATGCATTGGGGCGTGCATCACCACATTCTGCACGTAGACTCCCTTCTTTTATGCTCTTCCCTCAGCTCACTTAGCCCCGAGATGCTGCAGAGAAAAAAAGAACCTTCACAAATGAGCCTTTTTACTTTGAGCCCATTTAATGTATTCCCTTTGTTGCCTCTATATTTAGAATAACATTTCTTGGGATATAGTCAATAGAAAACTATTGGCAATTATGAGACAATATCTGGTTCAAAATCATAATATTCAATTCTTTCTATTATTTTCTCTAATTATCACGATATTTAGTGATATATCTCACATTATTTATAACCTTGACGCACATAATGTGCTCTGTTATCATTTCAGTTATGCTTAAGAAAAAAATATCGAATGTTCCACAAAACCCCGGAGTTTATCTGCTTAAGGACCAAAAAGAAAGAGTGATTTATGTCGGGAAGGCCAAAAATCTCAAGAATCGCCTAAAATCATACTTCCAGAGACCTGGAGATCTTGATCCGAGGAAACTGTCCATGGTAAAGCTCGTCGCAGACTTCAGCTATATTATAACCAAAAACGAACTCGAGGCGCTCATTCTTGAAGCGACCCTCATCAAACAGCACAAACCCAAGTTTAATGTAGTTCTCAGAGATGATAAAAATTATCCCTACCTGAAGCTTACAATAAAAGAAGATTGGCCTAAGCTGGAAGTGGTGAGGAGGGTTATGAAGAACGGTTCCCTCTATTTTGGACCTTATGTCCCGGCCCAGGGCATGTGGGATATCCTCGCCTTTACAAGGAGGAACTTCCCCATAAGGATTTGCAATTACAGCCTGGAAAAGCCCATGAGACCTTGTATTCAGTACCAGATGGGCAGATGTCCTGCTCCATGTGCGGGCAAAGTAAGCAGGAATGAGTATATGAAGATAGTAGATGAGGTAAAACTCTTTCTAAAAGGGCAAAGGGGGGAACTCCTCGATAAACTCCAAAAGAAGATGATCACACTCTCTCAGGAGCTTAAGTTTGAGGAAGCTGCCAGAATAAGGGACAGGATCAAGAACATAACACGTGCATGGGAATCCCAGAGAGTTGTGGCACCGGAGCTTGGAGATATGGATGTAATAGGCTATTATTCTGATGGCGTGGACGTAGTGTTCAATGTCTTTTTCATCAGGGATGGAATACTCACTGGGACGAAAGACTTCCATGTAAGGGACGCGGGCAACTTACCAACGGGAGAAGTCCTCGGTACTTTTATAGGGCTTTTTTATGCAAAGGAGGTAATACCTCCCGGAGAGATCATTGTAGGGAATAGGCCCAATGAAATAAGGAATCTCAAGACATGGTTAAGGAAAAAAAGAGGGAAGCAAGTAAAAATAACGGTGCCCAAGGAGGGCAAAAGACAGGAACTCTTGCGCATGGCGGATGAGAATGCCAAACAACTCTATAAGAGCGGAAAGAGTACAGTACCGGATGAAACGTTGGAAGCGCTTCGTGATCGTCTCAAATTCCCCTCATCGCCCCACAGTGTCGGTGCATTCGATGTCTCAACCATCGCTGGAAGTGAATCTGTAGGTGCCTTCATTTACTGGTCAGAAGGAGAATTCAAGAAGAACCTTTACAGACATCTCAGGATTAAGGGCGTGTCAGGAATAGACGATTGCTCAATGATGAATGAGACAATTACAAGAACGCTGAAGAACCTTAAAGACAGGATACCGGACCTGATCGTAATTGATGGAGGGAAAGGACAGCTCGAAATTGCAAAAGAGGTAATCAATACAAACGAAATAATGCGGAATGACGGCAGACCGCCCATGCTCATCGCCATTGCTAAGGATCCTGACCGGGCTTTCACTACTTCATCTGAAATCATGAATCTCGAAGATAGGAGCCCAGAGTCTCTACTCCTTAAGAAGATCCGTGACGAGGCACATCGTTTCGCGGTGAGTTACCACAGAAAGCTTCGCGGCAGTAAGTTCGTGGAATCACCTCTGGAAAAAATCCACGGAATAGGAAGGAAGCGGAGACTTGAACTTTTGCGCCGTTTTGGTAGTATAGATGATATCAGGAATGCCCCTCTGGAAGAGATCTCAAAGCTGAAGGGGTTTAATAAAATGGTTGCTCAGAATCTATTGAGTGAATTAAGGAGGCAATGATGTTACCAATCCTTTTATGGGTTTTGATCCTGTTATTTCCTATCTGTTCCGATGCAGCGTATAAAATCTATCTCAAGAATGGCTCAGTAATCTCCGGGGTGAGCTCATATGAAAAAAGCAATGGGGATGTGGACATCTTTTTTGGAGGGGGTTCGATGGGGATTCCCGCAAAAGATATCCTTAAGATAGAAGAGACCGAAAGTCGCGAAATGGATTTCCGCATGCAACAAGCACCTGAAGGAAGGGAAGTAGCTCCTCCGCCCCCGCCTCCCCCAACGCAAACTATTGACAGAAGCCCGCAAGTGGATTCCCTGAAAGCACAGATTGAGGGTGTTGATGCAGAGTTAAAAGCCACAGAGACTGAGGAAGCCGATCTGGTTCAACGGATCAATGATCGAAAGAACGTCCGGTTGACTTATAACTCTCTCCAGTTGAGACAATTAGAGAGTGACCTAGCTCCACTGAGGCAGCAGCTGTCGGATGTTCAGATGAAGAAGGGGGCTCTTCTCCAGAAGAAGGGTGACCTGGAAGCCCAGCTCAAAGCACTCCAATAGCCGGATTGCTGGAAACAAATTCTCCTATGACCATTTATATATCGGGTTCCTTGGCATATGACAGGATCATGGACTTTCCAGGGAAGTTTTCTGATCACATTCTTCCCGACAAAATCCACATCCTTAACGTATGTTTCACCGTAAACGGCATGGTGGAAAAATTCGGAGGCACTGCAGGCAACATCGCATACTCGCTCAGCCTCCTGCATGAAAAGCCCATTATCCTTGCGACCATAGGCAAGGACTATCAAGGATACTTTGACTGGCTGAAAAACAATGCTCTCCCCTCGGAGGGAATAAAAATTATCAGCGAAGAATTCACTGCCGGGGCGTATATCACCACCGATAAAGCCGACAATCAGATTACTGGATTCAACCCTGGAGCCATGAAATATCCCTCAGAATACGCATTCAAGGACCCCGATCCCGGAGACTCTCTCTCCCTCATCGCACCGGGTAACCTTAAGGACATGGTCGAATATTCGAGCAGTTACAGGAGCAGAGGGATACCATACATTTGTGACCCAGGACAGTCACTCACGGCATGGGACAGTAAAGACCTCGCAGAATGGATTCATGGTTCAATGATATTGATCTCGAATGACTACGAGCTCGAGATGATCATGAACATGACCGGGATGGACAAGAAGGGATTACTTGGATTAACAAAAACCATCATCACCACCCTCGGAGAAAAGGGTTCTCTCGTAAGCGCCCGCATCTCCGACCACCGTATCCCCCCAGCGGAAACGGATAGAGTAGTGGATCCCACAGGGGCAGGTGATGCATACCGTGCAGGGCTCATAAAAGGGCTGGTTACTGGTAAGGATATCGTGACTGCGGCAAAGATGGGCTCTGTCGCAGCGGTATATGCCATTGAGGCATACGGAACCCAGGAACATCGCTATTCGTTTGAAGACTTCGTGGAAAGATACACAAATAATTTCGGAGAAATGTAAGAGCTGACAAGCCTGCACACTTGATTGCTTCGCGCCGGCATGCATTGATGATAAATGAACAAGCCATAAGGACCTACCTTCTGAAACAATTCAGGGATGTCCTTCATGTTGACATTAGCAAGCTTGGATCAGGGGTGCAGGGTTCTGGCTTTCTCGCAGAGTTGAAGACTGATAAGGGTGCTACTTCCTATGTGGTAAAATCCCTCATATCCGAGGGCTTTGGCCATGATTATCCTTCTGACAGGGCTGCCGTATTTCTCCTGGACCTTGATGAATTCAGCAACATGCCAAGGCATGTCAAGGCGATAGATGTGCTTGCAGAGATGGAAGACGGTTCGGTCAGGTCTATCGGAGGGGGAAAGGAATATTACCTGCTGATGGAAAGGGGAGAAGGCAGGGATTATTTCCATGATTTGAATGAATATTCTCAAAAAGAGAAGCTCGACGATTCTGATGTCAAAAAGATAAGGGCCATGACGTCATACTTAGCGAGCATCCATAATGTCAAGAAGGATTCGCAGACCCTTTACTGGAGAAAACTGAGAGATTCTGTGGGACATGGAGAGTGCCTCATGGGTGTCCTTGATATGTATCCTGAGGGAATCCTTCCCTACACAGAGATGTCGGAAATCATCAAGAAATCGGTTGACTGGAATTACAGGCTAAAGCCCAAATTCAGCAGACTTTCACAGATACACGGCGATTTTCACCCCGGCAATATCTGGTTCAAAAACGAAACAGATTTTATCCTCCTCGACAGGAGTCGCGGGCCATGGGGAGAGCCGGCTGACGATGTGACCGCATTGACCGTAAACTATATTTTCTTCTCAATAAAACATCATGGAACAGTAAAAGGTGCTTACCTTGAAGGGCTTAGGCTATTCTTCGAAGATTATTTGAGACAGTCAGGTGACAACGAGATATATTCTATCGTGCAACTCTTCTACGCCTTCAGAGGTGTTGTGGTGGCAAACCCTGTCTTTTATCCTGAACTCACCGACGAAAAGAGAACGGTGATATTCAGGTTCATTCACAATGTTCTCGATTCAGAGAAGTTTGAGCCGGAAAGGATAAATGAGTTTCTGAGGTAATTGGAGGTAGCAATGTGTAAAAAGTTGCTAGAAATAACTCTTTCACTTTCTTGGTCCTGATGGAAAGGATCTGTATTGTTCAACGGAGCACTCAAAATCTATTTTCCCCACGCTATAAAACAAATGACGATGCTATTTTAATTTATTCTCCAAATGATGGACCTAAAAGGAAAATCCTTAAAGTTTTAGAAGGTCCTTCTTCAATGGGTTTAGGTATCGGAATAAGGTGCAGTCAGCATTTATATTAACGATCTGACACGCACACAAACTAAAGAGGCAGCTTGCGTCAAGACCTTTTTAACAAAGCATTCATTAACTTGCGCAATTTCGATTTGGCAGATACTATCAAATTGACCAAGTCGATCCTTAAGGGCGAGGAAAGGATTCTGATGAAATAAATGATTTTAATCTTTATAGATAACTTAGCCCAGCGTTTCTCAAGTTTATCCATATCAACGGAGAAACCGATGTTTTCCAGTTTCTGGTTATTCTTGAGTATGAAGTCTCTGAAAAAGCTAATCTGATTACCCAAATAAACGATCGGATTTTGAGTGGCAGTGACAGAGAACGGGTGTTTTCGATAGTATCCAAGACATCTGGGAATGGCTGAAAATCCCCCTTCCAAGGAAAGCATCAGCCACGTGGGGAAATCTTCCCCGAGTCCCTTGGCTTCTTTGAAACCTCCAATGCCGAGCAATACACTCTTCCGAAGCATGACCGTTGGAGGAACCATAAAACACCATTCATCAACCAATAACTTCCTTAGAGCAGAGCCTATCGGATTATTACTGGCTATACTGAGATCTTCCGGGAGTCGGATATGATCTATCTTATTTCCTTTTTGATTTATTACAAAACATTCGCCATAACTTAGGATAGTATTAGGGTCATCGAAGCTTTTCATCTGAATCTCAAGCTTGTACTGTGGCCAGTAATCATCGCCATCCAGCAATGCAATGAAATCACCGCCACACATCGCGAGTGCGCTATTGTAAGTACCTGTGAGGTGATCAAACCCCATGTGCTCCTGAAGGGAGTAGTGTATCCTGCTGTCCTTAATTTTCTTTATCATTTCACCAGTGCTATCAGTAGAACCATCGTCGAGGATGATCCATTCCCAGTTATGAAATGTCTGATTTAAGACACTATCGATAGTCAGCTCTATAAAGGCACTATGGTTGTAAACTAGGGTCAAAATACTTATAAGTGGCTTATTCCTATTCATATTTAGCTACAAGATAACCGCCGTTTATCTAATTCATTATTTATTTGCTATAGTGTCTTTCTTGCAGAAATTCATTCAAAGCTTCAATTACCCTCATTACGTCTTCCTCAGTATGAAAGAACGCACACGGAAGAGATAAAATTGTATTGTGAATCTCCTCTGAGACAGGGAAAGCTTGTTCTGGTAATACACCATGCAATGCTGTTTGTTTGTGGGGTGGAACGGGATAATGTATTTCGGTCGTAATTTCACGGTTTTTCAAGTACTCTTTCAATTCATCCCTTCTCGGATGTCGAATAGCAAAGATATGGTACACGTCAAAATAGCCGTCTTGTATTACCGGTTTGATGAACTCACTATTTAAATTATCCAGATATAATCGTGCCAATACTCGTTTACGTCTGTTAATCCGGTCCAGATTCTTTAATTTGATGAGGAGAAAGCCTGCTTGTAGTTCGTCCAATCTTGAGTTAAATCCTATCAGATTGTAAAGGTGTTTTCTTTGTGATCCGTAATTTCTGAACACCCTGATTTTTTCTGCGAAGTCCGGATCATCAGTAACAACAGCACCTCCATCACCCAAAGCGCCTAAGTTTTTTGTAGGATAAAAACTAAATGCGGCAACATCTCCAAAAGAACCCGTTGTCTTTCCTTTGTATTTGGCACCATGTGACTGCGCACAATCTTCAATGGTTTTCAGGTCAAAATCTTTGGCGAATCGCATAATTCTATCCATGTCGCACGCTTTACCGTACAAATGCACGACAATGATCGCAACAGTCTTTGAGGTTATTTTTTCTTCGATTTTATCCGGGTCGATATTGCAGGTCTCACTATCAGGCTCGACGAGAACGGGCTGTAGGTTGTTTTGAAGGACCGCAAGAATAGTGGCTATGTACGTATTGGCCGGAACGATTACTTCACTCCCGGGTTTGAAGGCGAAGGCTTTCAGAGAGAGGACCAGTGCATCGAATCCAGAACCTACACCTACACAATATTTACTCCCGATATAACGTGCAAATTCTCTTTCAAATTCAGTGACACTCTCGCCCAGAATAAACCAGCCGCTCTCAAGTATTTCCGAGAATCTGGCCTTATATTCATCAAAAAAGGGCTTATTCGTTTTAGCGAGATTCTCCCATTCAATCATTCAAGCTTCTCGTAGACATAATCTGTGGGATCATAGTATTCTGAAGAAAGTACCAGCAAGATGGCGCCCTCTGAAAAATCCATTATTTCATGCCAGTCTCCCGGCAAAAGAACTAAACATAAGTCTGGTCTGTCAAGAACAAAGTGTTGTTCTGAGAAGCCAAGCACCTTCACGACGCACGTTCCATTCAGGGAGACTAAGGCGGATAGCTCTTTTCGGTGTCTATGTCCTGCACGTAACCCCTCACCGGGTACGTTGTATACGTAAAAAACTCTCTTGATCTCAAAGGGGAGTAACTTTTCAATGACGGTTAAACTCCCTCGGTCATCTGTTATTGTCCGTAATTCAATTGTGTATGCCATTTCAATCAGTCCAGGACAAAATCATAGATACCCACGGGCATCGTGGTACTTCAAAGGAGTATAAGCTTCGCTTGACCGACTCCGCCTGACATCCCCTGCATCGCTCAGGGCAACATTCGGTCCACCTTTTGGCTCAAATATAGACTCTCGAAAGGAGGCAAGTGCGTATATGGTCTTTGTGTATTGCCACGTCTTGTTTCATGATAGAGTGCGCCGTTGTATTCTATCCTTAACGATCCTGCCGTTGTGTTATTTTATTAGATAACCCATTTTTATGCAATATTATCGTCCTGACCCTCAACTGCCATTTCATCTGCTTGAATAATCCTGGAGCCCGAGAACTGCCCCACAAAATCAAGAAGATGTTGCAGATATGTCTACATTTTCTATAGAATAAAAAATCACAGCCCCGATGAACACTTTCTTATCATCTCCATGAAGAGGTTTGCACTTGACATTGATGTAGTGGGCGCCTGTAACCTGCGGTGCCCGTCCTGTCCTCAGGGCAACATAAAGAATTATAGTCTGCCTCACGGCTTTATGGAGCCTGACCTGCTTGCCCTTATTATCGAGAAAGCCAAGTCTGAGTGCCGTGTGACTGGCGTCGCTCTGTTCAGCTGGGCCGAGCCTATGCTCCATCCCAAGCTCCCTGATCTGATTCGTATCGTACAGGATGCAGGCATCAGCTGTTACCTGAGTTCAAACCTGAACGTACAGAGGAACGCGGATGCCATTATGGCAGCTAATCCTTTCAGCTTCCGGATTTCGGCCTCTGGTTTCACCCAGGAGGTTTACAGCTACTCCCACAGGGGTGGGGACATTGAAAAGGTGAAGAAGCACATGGTGGAGCTGGCGGAGGCGAAGAAACGCAACAACGCTACCACACGCATCCACGTATTCTACCACCGGTACAAGCACAATCTGAGAGAGGAGCCATTGATGCGAGAGTTCGCGGCCAGCCTCGGTATCGATTTGCAGCCGGGATGGGCCCTCATGCTTCCGGTTGAAAAGGTTCTTGGTTATATGGATGATGATGCCTCCGACTTCCCATTGACCGGAGAGGACCGTCAACTGATTGACCGCCTGGCACTTCCGTTGAAGGAAGCTCTTAACATCTCACAGAAGTACAAGAATCAGACGTGCAGTCTGCGGGAGATGCATATCAGCATGGACTTTCAGGGCAACGTACAGCTGTGCTACGGGATCTTTCACGCCCGGAGATTCACCCTGGGGAATTACCTGACCATGCCACTGGACGAGATCCAGAGGCTTAGGCAGTCCCACAACATGTGCAGCCGCTGTATACGACGCGGCGCCCACGTGTATATGACCTATGGTGCAGACGAGTTAGGGGAGGCGGCCATGGCGAATATTGCGCCAGAGGATGCCGAGCTTTTGGATTTGCGTTACGAGCTTGCACAACAGCGGCTGCGCCGGCGCTTGGCAAAGGCGTATCAAAAGGTTCTTGCCGGAGCCATCACCCCCGAACAAAGGACAGTACTTGGAGTTCAATTTGACCGAATGCAGCGTTTTGTCGGCCTGACAAAGCGTTCACTTTTTCGAAAGGTATAAAGCCCGCAGGGATACCCCTTCAGTTTAGGGCTTCTTCTTGCGCATCATGTCTTCTCCATACGCAAGCAGTTCATCAATCGGTCGAGAATTTTGCGGGTCATAATGCAATTTGCATAGACTCATCGAGAGCGTATAGTCTCGACCGTTCATTGCATTATGAGCATCAATGTTTTTCTGTAGTCTGCCAGTAATTTTGTCGATATCGTCCCCTGCAACCCCTATGGTAAGAATCACGAACGCATCTTCCCCGATACGGGAAATAATATCTGATTTTCGAAAGGTTGCTTTCAATATAACTGCACTAGCGATCAATGCGCGGTCGCCTTCCTGAGAACCCCACCTGTCATGAATGATCTCCAGGTCATCCAGACCTGCATAAAGCATGACCATCCCCCTCCTCTCACGCTTGGCAAGCGCCACCTGCTGTTCAGCCACAGTAAAAAACCCTCGCCTGTTGTAAAGGCCTGTAAGTTCATCGATAACAGACGTCTCGCGCAAGTGCTTCAGCACTTGCGCATGCTCTATCCTTATCATGAGTTCTTTGAGCGTAAAGGGCTTCTTGATCAAATCAGATGCACCGGCTTCAATCGCGGTGTCATATGTATATTTGTTGATAAACCCGGTCATGATGATGGCCACCGTGTCAGGTCTCAATCTTTTTGCCTTTTCTATAAGTTCAAAGCCTTTTAGTCCGGGGAGGACAATGTCTGCCACCAAAATATCAAAGGAGATGTTCTTTACGAGTTCAAGAGCAGCCTCACCACTCCTTGCTGCTTCGCATCGATACCCCTGGAGCTCAAACCCTTCTTTTAACATGGGTAACAACGTTTCGTCATCGTCAACGATTAATATGGAATTTTTATCACTCATTTTATCGCCTTCACGGTTCTATTAGAGCTTGAGCTTTTGCATCTGCAAAGTCAATCCTACCTGCGTAGGGGAAAGAATTTTAATAAATTGCCCAGTGAGTGTTGCCACAACGCGGCACTACTTTGCAGGAGTTTATCATAAATCTTTGGATGAAGGGGGCGGATGAACCGCCCCCTCGAATTGAATATTAAAGTTTGAAAGGATTCATGAAAAGGATAATAAGCACCACGACGAGGGCATAGATAGCAAGAGACTCGATCATCGCGAGACCGATGATGAGCGTTGTCGTGATTTTTCCGGATACGCCGGGATTCCTTGCAACACCCTCGCAGGCCTTGCTCAGGCCGATACCCTGACCAATTCCTGTTCCGAGGGCAGCAAGGCCGATGGCAAGGCCACAGCCTAACGCTGCAAGGGCATAATAATATATTTTTCCGGTTGATGCAGAAGCGGGAGCTGCTGCCTCTTCAGCGAGCGCCAGGGGGGCACATACCCAGAGCAGAGCCAGGGCAAGCGTCATTACCGCCACAATTCTTTTCATCGAAATTTCCTCCTTTCTTGAGATATTTTGTTTAATGGGCCTCTTCAACAGACCCAGCGAGATAAAGAGAAGTCAAGAGAACAAAAACAAATGCCTGTATCAAACTTACCAGGACACCCAGACCGAGAATGGCCACGGGAACGATTAACGGTACAAGGAGTCCCAGGGCAAACAGTAACATATGCTTCGCGATCATGTTTCCAAAAAGCCGGACAGAGAGGGTTACCGGCCTCACGAGATGTCCGATGAACTCGATAATGAACATCATGGGAGCAAGCCACATGATTGGTCCGAGGAAATGCTTGATGTACTTGAATCCATGCACCTTGATTCCGTAGTAGTGTGTGGCAAGAAAAACCGGAACTGCCATGGAAGCGGTCATATTGATGTTGCTGGTAGGGGCGGTAAAGCCAGGAATAAGGCCCATAAAATTAGAGACGAGTATATAAAGACCTAATGTCCCGATGAGTGGGAAAAAATACTTTCCCCAATGGTGACCTATGTTCTCCTCAGCGAGCTTATAGAGGGATTCCACCATCACCTCCATAAAGTTCTGGACACCCTTCGGTACAAGTGCGAGGGAGCCTCTCATGACTAATGCAACCCCGACCAAGAGGAAGGAAGCCAAGAAGGCATAGCTGACGTAGTGGGGCACCACGTGGGGATTGATGATGAGGTCCATCAATAGGGATTCTTCGTGCACTCAGTCCTCCAAAGTGAAACTCAGAGTATCTTAATGGAGAAGATGCCAAAAGTCAAGACAGGAAGCCATTAAAAAAACAAATAAATCTATGAAGTATTGGGAATCGAGAAGATGCCCCTAGAAAGCTATGCGGAGCACCCTTTCCACCGCAAAATAATCCTTATGCACAGAGATGTTCCTAAACCCCAGGCTCTTGGCTATCGCTGCCACATCTCCGGCTTCACCGTCACCCACCTCCATGACCATGAATCCGTCCCCTTCCAGATGCTCCCCTGAACTGAGGAGGATTTCCCTGTAGAATTTAAGACCGTCCTCACCCCCGTCAAGGGCTTCCATGGGCTCCCAATCTTTAATCTCGGGCTGGAGGGTTTCTATCTCGGTCCTCCTTATGTAAGGGGGGTTGGAAACAACTATGTCGAACCGCATTCCTCTCAGAGGCTCAAAAAGACTCCCCTTCAGAAAAGTGACATTCTCGATACCGTTCGTCAGGGCATTCTGCCTCGCGTATTTCAAGGCCCTTCCTGAGATATCAGTCCCAATCACTTCTGCCCCCGGAAACTCTTTAGCCATGGCAAGGGCGAGACAGCCACTTCCAGTGCAAAGATCAAGGACCTTCAGTCTCCTTTTCGTGGTGGACTGTCCAGGGTCTTTTGGTCTTTGATTAATGACTTCTGACTGACGACTTTTGACTGTTTTTATCACTTCCTCCACTACCAACTCTGTCTCGGGCCTGGGGATGAGGACACCGGGGCCGACCTTAATGGTCAACCCATAAAAATCCACATGGCCAGTGATGTACTGAATGGGCTCCCTTAGCCCTCTCCGCTCAAGAACCTTTCTGAGTGTTTCCACCTGGAGCGGTGAGAGAATCGGGTTATCCCGGTAAAGTGCGACCCTTTCAAGATCAAGGCATTGGGTTAATATGATCTCTGCTTCCTTCCGGGGGTCTTCGATACCATATCCTCCCAGGACTTTTGAAACCTCTCTCATCCCCTCACTGGCCCTTATCACTTGAGGGCCTCCCTCAGCCTTTCTGTCTGATAATGGGTGATTAAGGCATCGATAACCTCATCGATGTTCCCTTCCAGCACCTGTTCAAGCTTATGGAGGCTAAGCCCTATTCTGTGGTCTGTCACCCTGTTCTGCGGAAAGTTGTAAGTCCTTATCCTCTCGCTCCTGTCACCTGTGCCCACCTGGGTCTTTCTTTCCAGGGCACGTTCCTTTTCCTGCCTCTCCATTTCCAGGTCATAGAGCCGTGAGCGCAGGACCTTCAGTGCCTTGTCCTTGTTCTTTATCTGGGAGCGCTCATCCTGGCACTGGACGATCATCCCTGTAGGAATATGAACGATCCTCACCGCAGAATAGGTGGTGTTCACCCCCTGGCCCCCGGGCCCTGATGCACAGAATGTGTCTATCCTCAGGTCCTTTTCCTCCACCTTTATGTCCACGTCCTCTGCCTCGGGAAGCACCGCAACTGTTGCAGCAGAGGTGTGGATCCTGCCTGACGCCTCGGTGACTGGAACCCTCTGGACCCTATGGACCCCGCTTTCATATTTCAGCCTGCTGTATGCACCCTTGCCCTCTATGGCTGCCACAATTTCTTTGAGCCCACCAAGGCCTGTGGGGCTGGAGTCGATCACATCAACCTTCCATCTCCTGGACTCCGCATATTTCGAATACATCCTGAAAAGGTTAGAAGCAAACAGTGCAGCCTCCTCACCCCCTGTCCCTGCCCTTATCTCGAGGATAACACTCTTGTCGTCACGGGGATCTTTGGGAAGAAGCATGATCTTAAGTTCTTCTTCGATTACAGGTCGCTTCACTCTTAATTCATCAAGTTCCGCCTGCGCGAGTTCCTTCATGTCCCCGTCCCCGCCCTTGAGAAGCTCC
>DATKOU010000103.1:0-4006 GCA_035524455.1 Thermodesulfovibrionales bacterium
CTGAAAAAGTTACGATACATTTTCGACGCAGAAGTTTGATGGATCATTACGCCAGGGCATATTCTATCTTCAGTTGGATCAAGGGCTGGAGGAGGGTACAAGGTATGCTGGGAAGTCTTCGGCGATTTGATGAGAGTGAGGTAGCACAGCAGAGGCATAAGATATTGAGATTTTACGACACGTATGGTGAGGAAGCGACAAAGGAGGCATTTGGGGTAGACCGAAAGCTCATCCATGTATGGAGGAAAAGGCTCAAGGTAAAGGATGGCCATCTTGAGGCGTTAATACCTCATTCGACAAAGCCGATACGGGTAAGAAGGATGCGCACAGACCCTCGGATTATCGGGTGGATCAGGCAGATGAGGCAGGAGCATCCCGGGATGGGCAAAGAGAAGCTCAAGCCCTTTGTCGATAGGTACTGTAAAGAGGCGCAAATCCCTTCTGTGTCCGAATCAACCATAGGAAAGATCATCAAGCGGCACAAGTTCTTTTATCAGAGATCCAAAAGGGTGTATCACGACCCCTGCAGCAAATGGATGGAGGACCGAAGGAGGAAGCCCAAAAGGCTTCGGATCAAACATGCTCCAAAGCATGCCGAGTTCGGACATTTTCAGGCAGACTCCTCTGTGAAGTTCATAGACGGCATCAGGAGGTACATGATTTCGGCAATAGACTGCACCCTGAAGTTCTCCTTTTCCTCCTGTTACAGTCAATTGACAAGTAGCAATGCCAGGGATTTCCTCGGGAGGCTTGAGATGGTCTATCCCTTACCCATCAAGTCCCTGCAGACCGATAACGGCGCCGAGTTCCTGGGGGATTTTAATGCCTCTCTGAAACACAAAGGGATACCTCACTACTTTACCTATCCACGCTGTCCAAAAATAAACGGCTGTGTGGAACGATTTAATAGGACCCTTAAGGAAGAGTTCATCAACAATAACCTACACCTTATTGATGACTTGCCCCGATTCAGAGAAAAGCTCGTTGACTACCTTATCTTCTACAATACCGAACGACCTCATAAAACTTTGGGCCTCAAAAGCCCCATAGATTACCTCATCTCACAAGGAGCTATGTCGAAAATGATTGCAACTCGTACAAAAGCTTGAACTTCTCCTTTGCGTATGATATGTTCATATTATGAACAATATCACTGAACCTGAAGAGCGCAGGTCACTCCAGATACTCACCGAACTCTCCCGCAATGACTCACTCACCCAGAGAGACCTCAGCAGCAGCCTCGGCATTGCGCTGGGGCTCGTGAACTCGTACATCAAAAACCTCATGGCAAAGGGATTCATCACGGTGAAATCCGCACCTCCCAGGCGGTACGCGTACTTCCTCACCCCCAAGGGTCTTGCTGAAAAAACCAGGCTCACCTACCACCTCCTCCAAGACTATACAAGAATTTATCGGGAGGCAAAATCAAATTTCAGACGCTTGTTCGCCGAACTCAGTGCAGGTGGGGCAAGGCGTGTTATCTTCGCGGGCGCTGACGAGGTGGCAGAAATTGCATACCTTACGCTCCATGAGACAAACCTTGAGCTTTCAGGGGTGGTAGATGCGGAAATGGCAGGCAAGAAATTCTTCGGCAGGAAAATCAGGCCCCTCAGGGATATCGGAAACATGAGCTATGATTTCATCGTGGTCACTTCTTATCTCAAAAGAGAGGAGATTTATCGCGGACTCCTCAATAACGGAGCGGACAAGAAAAGCGTCAAGGTCATCTTCTCCCATAACGCGGCGTGAAGCATACTGTAAGGAAGATCTGGGAAGCCATCCCCAGAGAGATGCTATGGAGGTCATGAACAAAGAGGACATAGAATTTCTCATAAATACGATGCCCGTGGGGGTGCTCGTCTTTGACGAAAAAATGGGTGTCGCATACTGCAACAGGAATGCGAAAAAATTTATCAACCGTTATGAGATCCCCGAGGAAATCATTTCCGTTGGCAAGAGGATGCTGAACGCATTCGCATCCGGGAGGATGAAAGAACTCTTTCCAGGGGAGATTTACATATACAAGAAGTTTGAGGATTCTTCGAGCAACTGGACTTTCAAACTTCATCTCTATGAAGGAATAAGACCCTTTGTCTGCGTATTTATTACCGAGGACGCCCTCTCCAACAAACTGAACCTGAACGCAATCAGGGCGCAGTACAGGCTCACGAGGAGGGAGATGGACGTACTCAGACGTGTCCTGAACGGAGGCAAAAATACGGAAATAGCTGAAGACCTGCAGATATCAGAGCAGACCGTGAAAGACCACCTGAGCAATATTTACATGAAATGCGGTGCTGAAAACAGGTTCGCCCTGCTCTCCGCTCTCGTTAACCTCCCTGGGTTGCGTGTGCCCCCGGACAGCGTCCCCGACACACCCCCTTTTTAGTCATAGTTTTCCTTTTCCCTTTTTCCGGAAGATTGCCGCACTGCCGCACGTCTACCGCCCTGTCCTTTGAACCAAAGCTTGCCAGCGTAGCAGCTTGCGATCGCACAACCCATTGCCTGTCGCCTGGTGCTTCCCCTTAATGTATTGATATTCGGGATATTCGTTTGTGTGATAGTGTTTCATTAAATTTGTGGCATTGGAGCGTCTGATTCATAGCCGTAAAAGGCTTGACTAAACAAAGAGGCAAATGCTATGTTCATATAATGAACATAGGCTTGTTTCAAGAAAAGGGCATCCTGACTCCCTAAACTGATGAGAAGCCGTTGGTATGAGTTCTTGGCCGGTCGTATTGACCAGAACGGCTGTAGCATGCCCGAACAGCAATCAGCCGCCAGCAATTAGCTGTTAGCGAAAAGTAATACGCAACTAACAATCAGTAAGCAGCAGGGAAGGCCATGAGAGATTTTAAGGAATTGAAAGTCTGGCAGAAAAGCCATAGCTTAACAATGGCAGTTTACAAGGCTACAAAGACATTTCCGAAAGAGGAAATGCGGCTTGACAAGCCAGATTCGACGTCCGTGTTCTTCAATTTCAGCCAATATAACGGAAGGTTGCGGAAGAGAAGGAGAAGCAGCACTTGCCCGTTTTCTCCAGATAGCAATGGGTTCGGCAAGTTAGCTGGAACATTATCTAATGCTTTCCTGTGATTTGGGATTCTTGAAAACACACGACTATCAACAGCTTGTTAATAAACTGTCTGAAGTGAAAAAAATGTTAGCCACATTTATTAAAAAGCTGGGTGCTGATGGCTGAGAGCTTCGTAACATCATTTCTTGAGCAGCTGCCGGATATTGCTGCTGAGGCCGGCGCGGCCATCAGTGACGTTTATCATACAGAATTCGAGGTCTCATACAAAGTAGACCGCTCACCGCTCACCATGGCTGACCAGCGCTCCCATGCAATAATCCTCAACCGCCTCCAGGAACTTTTACCTCAAATCCCGGTTCTGTCCGAAGAGGGACGAGACATCCCCTACGAAGAGCGACGGGCATGGGAATACTTCTGGCTTGTTGATCCCCTTGACGGCACAAAGGAATTCGTGAAAAGGAACGGAGAATTCACGGTGAACATCGCCCTGATACAGGGTAACAAACCTGTGGCGGGATTGATTTATATCCCGGAAAAGAAGACATATTATTTCGCTGCCGAAGGCCTTGGCGCATACAAATTGGTCCGGGACACTCTTTCCCTGCCCCGGCTCACCTATGGCGATTTGATCAAAAAGGCCCGGAGACTTTCTTCTGACAGCAGGAAAGTACAGGATGGCAGGCCGTTCACTATAATCGGAAGCCGGTCGCACGCATCAAAGGAGTTCGAAGGGTTCATCAAGGCAATGAAGGAGAGATACGCGGACGCGACAATCCTTTCCGCAGGCAGTTCACTCAAGTTCTGCCTTGTGGCTGAGGGAGCCGCGGACATCTACCCCCGCTTTGGCCCCACGATGGAGTGGGACACGGCCGCAGGTCAGTGCATCGTGGAAGAATCCGGAGGGGTGGTCGCTGATATGTCGCGAAAGAGGCTCACGTATAATAAAGAGAGCCTTCTGAACCCTGACTT
>DATKOU010000104.1:0-3015 GCA_035524455.1 Thermodesulfovibrionales bacterium
GGGAACCTTGGGTGATGATGATATTTTCAGAAGCGACAGGGCCTAGGTCAGATGATACCTCACCTGCAATCCAATTTCTGAGGGAAAGGATCCCCTCTGTGACGGAATACTGGAGAGCTGAAGGGCCATAATCTGACAGCACACGTTGGCTGACCTTTTTAATCTGCTCCACCGGAAAAAGCTCTGGAGCTGGCAGTCCCCCTGCAAAGGAGATCATCCCCGGTCTTGAGGTCACCTCCAGGATGTCTCGAATGGCTGAACTTTTTAATCCCGAGATTCTTTCTGCGTACACCTATAGTCCTCCCTTATGGGATACCACGCGTCCAAGGCCTTTGCGGGCCTGTCCAGAATCCTCGCACTATGTTCCTGATTGGACAATATAATTACCCCGTCTCCTGCCTTTAAGAGTTTCGTCTCCCCATCCATGGTGAATTCAATCTCTCCCTCAATGACATAGGTAATCTGCTCATGGACATGCCTGTGGTGTGGGATGAGGGCGTGGGGCTCAAATTCAAAGAATGTCATCATGGTCTTGTCACCAGAGACGGCCCTTAGGGTCATTCCCTCAAAAAGCTGTTTTGCCTTGAGCTCTGATTCTCTGAAAAAAAGCATCCTCTTCTCTTTTTGCTCCGATTACCTTTATTCTTGCAGCATCCTTTTTTCAGCCATCGCAATCGTCCTGCGTACGACATTATTAGATCAGACCGAACGTTTCAAACGCAGGAATTCTGTCATAGACCTGGATACGCAGTCCTCAATGGCAAGACCAGAGAAATAGTTCCCTGTAAGAAGGAGACGTTTCCCGGTGAGAAGCCTGTCAGTCTCGCTGATCACTCTCTCATGGCCCAGCAAAAGAGAAGGCACGCGGTTCTCCCTGCTCACCACCTCCTCAAGCTGTGAGAGATTCACTTTAAGCACATCAGCGATGCGCTTAAGTTTCGCTTCATGGGTGAGCACACCCTCCCTGAAATGAAAGCAGAGGCCTCGGTAGGTATCGTGCTTTAGGGTGTCGCGGGATACCGCAGAATAGAATGAATCCTCCACCGCAATAAGACCGGCCACCGGGGGCAGGGAGAGGGCCTTCCTTTTCAGTGCCACTCCTACCGATTCAACAGTGTTGACCTGGATCTTTGACAGCTGTTCGGACAATTCAGGGAAGGGTGCTTTGAGAAGGCGCGCGGCGGCGATCGCATCGGTGGCCACCCCGAGGCTTTGGGCAGTATAGGTGCTCCCGTCTCCAGTGGTAAGATAGAAGAGGTCGTTGCCTGTGGTCACTGTCTGGACCCCCTTGCCCTTGATAATGCTGATCTTTGGCTGGACGGATATGGCATCAGTGATGGATTGCAGGCCGTGGGTCAGGGTGAAGTTCTTCAGGATATCCTTGCGGCGGGGACGCTTCTTAAACAGAAGATCAGCCGGAAAATCATTTGCCTTTTGGCAAATCACTGCATCAAAGAGGGGGGCCATCACCTTCTTAAAATTACTCTTTCCGACGATCTTTGAATAATAGGATTCGATGGTCTGCCCTGTTTTTTTCTGGGTGAAAAGACGGGGGGCAGAAAAAAGTAGTTCCACAAAACTCATCCGAGAAGGGATGGATTTCAGCTGTCCGTTCACGAGCATCTTGTAGCCAACCTTTTCCCGTTTCGTGACGGTATCGAGAATGTGGCAATCATGCAGCACATCGATCAGACTGCCATAGGAATTGTAGCACGTGTGTGCACCCAGTTCGAGCCAGAAACCCGAGGCCTCCCCCGAGAAGCGGTGTGAGTGAAAGGTACCGCCGATTCTTTCATCCTTTTCTATCACCAGGGTGGTGAGGCCGCTCTTTGCACAGAAATGGGCCAGACTCATTCCACTTATTCCTGAGCCAACTATGATGATGTCATATGTTTCCATACATACCTCCGTCTGGATTGTGATTAAATGAGAACGTGCTTATGGTATCTCCTTTGGCATTGTTGAACCTTAACCGCCCGTGCATTATCTTTCATGATGAAGTAATTGGTTTGACTCCCTCTTCACAATGTTGAGGGTCAGCTCTTCCATTTTTCTTCGAAGACTATCTCAGTCAGGGGCTTCCTTGGCGGCCCTGAGGTCTTCTCCTCCAGGGGGTACCCCAGGGGGAATAACCCGACGATACGGATATTGGAAGGTATGTTGAGGAGGTTGCGTACTTGTTCTTCCTCAAATACCCCAACGAAGACGGTGCCCAGCCCAAGGCCCCGCGCAGAAAGCATGAGTGCCTGTGCAGCGATGCCGATGTCTGTCATGTAGTAAGGTTGACCCCAGAGGGTCCCTGATTGTGAAGGGTCTGCGCAGGCCACAAGAATGACAGGCGCCTCTGCTAATCCTTTTCTCGCGGGATTTGTCTTATAACTGAGAGGAGCGAAGAATGACTCCACATAACTCAGTTCGCTTATCTTTTCTCTTATAGACCTGTCCTTAACCACGACAAACCTCCAGCACTGGAGGTTTGCCCATGAGGGTGACTGACGAACGGAATCCAGGATTGTCCGGACCTTTTCTTCTTCTATCGCCTGATCTTTGAATCTGCGTACGCTCCTTCGCGTCCTTATTGCCTCAAACACATCCATAGGGCCTCCTTATTGTTTCAATGACACTCTAATTATAATCTTTCTTTATAAACTTATAAATCAAAATTTCCTTTCCCGCCATTTCCCCACCGACTGATGAATTACAAAATTGTTTTGGCATACAAAATTGTATCTATGGCCAACTTTATGTTTCCTTTAAAACCAATTACTTAGCGGCTGGCATGGTTTTAGCATTAAAATAAGGTCGGGTGACGACCATGGATTCTCTGAAGGAGAAGATAAGAGAGATTGAGAAAGGGGAGATACTCAGGGCCCTTACCGAAACGAACTGGGTCATGGCAAGGGCCGCGAGAATGCTTGGGATTACCGAAAGGATGATAGGGTACAAGATCAAAAAATATGGGATAAGAAAGAGAGGTGAGACAGAGAGCAATCTGTAATGGAGAAGCGCAGTTTG
>DATKOU010000105.1:0-10003 GCA_035524455.1 Thermodesulfovibrionales bacterium
GAAGGCTAATGTCCCTGACGGATTTGCCGAAATATACCTTTGAGGCCATCTCCATCCCATACGCGCCGTGTCCCAGATATACCCTGTTGAGGTAGAGCTCCAGTATCTCTTTCTTCGAAAGGTTCTTTTCTATCTTCATGGCAAGGGCCGCCTCCCTCACCTTCCTCTGCAATGTCTTTTCAGGAGTCAGAAAGGTGATCTTTGCGAGTTGTTGGGTGATGGTGCTGCCGCCCTCTTTGAGACCGACGTGGAGGACATCCTTCACTGCTGCCCTCAAAATGGCGACATAGTCTATGCCCTTGTGCTTCCAGAACCTTGAGTCTTCCACTGCGATCACCGCGTTCACCAGGTATTCCGGCATCCGGTTCATGGGCACAAAGACGCCTCTTTCTATCTTGAGCTCACCGATAAGTGTGTCATCATCCGCGTATATCTTTGTGCCAGGTACTGCCTTGTACTGCATCAGCTCTTCCACAGAAGGAACGCCTTTTGAGAGCGCAATAAAACCGCCGGCGGCTATTCCTATTATTATTGCAGTACCTATGAAAAGGACGAGGTTACGCAGGGATTTGGGAGATTTCATCGAAGACCGCTGGGTTTTGTGTGCATTAAAAATTATAACCCCGCCAAACCTTTTCTGTCAAAAAGTTCACAAAAAACCCACACTCTTTTCACAGCGAAAGAATAAATAAATCAATGGGTTCCTATTTTTTACTTTTTGTCTTGACAGATACAATATATTGTGGTTAAATCTAATCCTAGCAATAAAAAATACAAAACCTAGATATTAATCATTTATCTCCCGAGGAGGAATTATGAAGGCAGTAAACGGTCTCAGTCTCACCCAGAATGCCCTGAAGGTTCTGGAGAAGAGATATTTGCAGAAGAATGAGGAGGGGAAGATTGTGGAGACCCCTGAAGGGCTCTTCAGGAGGATCGCAAAGGCCATTGCTTCTGCGGATGTCCGCTACGGGAAATCCCAGGAAGAGGTGGAGAGAACCGAGACAGAGTTCTACTCAATGCTCACTGCAATGGAGTTCCTCCCCAACAGCCCCACACTGATGAACGCAGGGAGGAAGCTGGGCCAGCTCAGCGCCTGTTTTGTCCTTCCGGTGGGTGACTCGATGGAGTCCATTTTCGACGCGGTCAAGAATGCAGCAATCATCCATAAATCAGGGGGGGGAACGGGATTCAGTTTTTCGGGCTTAAGACCAAACGGTGACGTGGTGGGCTCCACCAAAGGCATCTCTTCAGGTCCCATATCCTTTATGACAGTCTTCGATACCGCCACAGAGGCAGTGAAACAGGGGGGCACGCGGCGCGGCGCCAATATGGGCCTGCTGAGGGTTGACCACCCTGACATCCAGGATTTCATCACCTGCAAGGACGAGAATACAAAGCTCAACAACTTTAATATATCCGTCGGCCTCACACAGACGTTTATGACCGCGCTGGAAGAAGACAGGGAATACGAGTTCCTTAATCCCAGGACGAGGCAGGTGAGCAGAAAAGTCAAGGCAAAGGATGTCTTCAGTCTCATCGTGAACCATGCATGGAAAAACGGAGAGCCCGGGATCGTGTTCCTCGACAGGCTGAATGCATCCAATCCCACCCCCCATCTGGGAGAGATTGAATCCACGAATCCCTGCGGTGAGCAGCCCCTTCTTCCCTTCGAATCCTGCAACCTCGGTTCCATAAACCTCTCGAAGATGGTAAGAAAAGTCAGCCAGCAGTCAGCGGTCAGTAGTCAAGACCCAGCTTATGAAGTGGACTGGGAAAGACTGAAGGACATCACATGGAAGGGGGTCCATTTCCTCGACAATGTCATAGACGTGAACAAATACCCCCTGCTCCAGATAGAAGAGAAGACCAGAGCGAACAGGAAGATCGGTCTCGGGGTGATGGGATGGGCGGACATGCTTATACGGATGGGAATATCCTACAACTGCCCTGAGGCGGAAAAACTGGCAGAAGAGGTGATGGGGTTCATCCAGAGGGAAGGGAAAAACGCATCCGCGGCCCTGGCCGAAGAGCGTGGCGTCTTCCCCAGTTATGAAGGGAGCATCTATGACGGAAAGATGAGGCTGAGAAACGCAACAGTCACCACCATCGCACCCACTGGAACCCTCTCCATAATCGCAGGATGCTCATCAGGCATAGAGCCCCTCTTTGCGGTCTCTTATGTGAGGACTGTGATGGAAGGCACAAAGCTCATTGAGGTGAACCCCTATTTTGAGGAGGTGGCAAAGGAAAAGGGTTTCTGGTCAAGACAGCTCATGGAGCGAATCGCGGAAAAGGGCAGTCTCCAGGGTTTCCAGGAGATACCCGAAGAGGTGAGGAAGGTCTTTGTTACGGCCCATGATATCACTCCCCTCGAACACATAAAGGTGCAGGCTTCCTTCCAGAAATATGTGGACAATGCGGTCTCCAAGACGGTGAATTTCCCCCACCACGCAACACCAAAGGATGTGGAGGAGGTATTCCTCCTCGCCCATAAGCTCGGCTGCAAAGGGGTCACGGTGTACAGAGACGGGTCGAGGGAAGAACAGGTACTCTCCACAGGGAAGACAAAGGAGACCGCTCCGCAGCCGGGGGTCGCTCCGTCAGCCAAGATAATGCCGAAGAAGAGACCGGAGGTGATCAGGGGTACCACACGGTTTATGAAGACAGGATGCGGAAACCTCTATGTCACGATCAATGAAGATGAAAGCGGGCATCTCTTCGAACTCTTCACCTCCATGGGCAAAGCAGGAGGGTGTGCGTCAAGCCAGGCAGAGGCAATAGGCAGACTCGTTTCCCTTGCCTTCCGCTCCAACATAGAGCCTGAGGAGATTATCAAACAACTCAAGGGCATCTCATGCCACCAACCGGAGTGGTACAACGGCGGGAGGATACTCTCCTGCTCCGACGCTATTGCAAAGGCACTCGAAAAATACCATGCAAAATCCGAAAAAGGAAACGGCAACGGCCACAAGAAAGGCCATCATGAGGTGATACTCATGGGCGCCTGTCCTGAATGCGGTGGCGCAGTGGAGCATGAGGGCGGCTGCGCGGTCTGCCATAACTGCGGGTTCACCAAGTGCGGTTAAGGAGGGTGCATGAGCGGAAATAACGGAAAAGGGGCTGGCCGCAGGCCGTCCTGGGAAGAGTATTTCATAGAGATCGCAAAAGTGGTCTCCACCCGCTCCACCTGCCTCAGAAGGAGATATGGCGCGGTCATCGTAAAGGACAATGTGATTGTGAGCACCGGCTATAACGGCGCTCCCCGCGGCTCCGCAAACTGTGTGGACAGGGGGATATGCAGGAGGAAGGAGCTCAATGTCCCTGCAGGCGAGCGATACGAATTATGCGAGGCGGTCCATGCAGAGCAGAACGCCATTATCAACGGCTCGCCCGAGCGCATGAAGGACGGCTCCATTTACATCGCGGGGTTTGAAGAGAACAGCTCCGCCGCAGAAGGAAAGCCCTGCCTCCTCTGCAAGAGGATGATACGGAATGCGCAGATACGGCAGGTGGTCTACCTCTCCAAAGATGGGAATATCGTGAAGGTTGAGGATGTGAGGGAGCTGGATGTACCGCCCGTGAATGCGGAATAACAACTCATCATACCGCATTAAACGAGTCCATGCATGAAACTAAGATTCAAAATACTGTTTGGGCTGCTCCTTACCTTTTCTGTATTTACTGTTGCGTTTGGCAGAGGATAGAAGAGTTGAGTTAGTGAAAAGATGAAGGCCCTGATATATTTCACAAAGAGAACATGCTTAAAAAGTATCACTCTAAATTTATTTTGGAGGAAGGAGCTATAATGAAAATTCCTGTGATTGTAATTGCGTTCTTGATGGGAGTGCTGGTGAGTCCTCCGGTCATACAGGCTGAAGAGAAAAAGCCCTATGCCCACTACTGGATGACTATCGAAACACATAATATGAGCATACCGGGGATGCCCTCAGGCGAGATGTCAGGCATGGAAGGCATGATGGGAAAGATGATGGGAATGCCCGAATTCGGTCCGACCCGCACCTTGCGTCTCCAGTTGAACTCTCCCAGGCCTTTGCCCCCTGATCCCGATGCAACCCAGGATATCCCGCTGGGACAGAACATGGGAAAGACCCTTCCCCTGCTCATTCCTGTCCATGAAAAGGCAGCGCCCGAGCGGCACACCCCTGAGGAGAGAGAAGAGAAAATCGAAAAGCCAAAGTTCCGCATGCTCATCTATTGGGGCTGCAGCGAAGAGGTAAGGCCGGGCCAGCCCATTGTGATCGACACAGAAAAGATGAGCCCTGCTGACTTTGGCAAGGCCTTCAGCGGTCGGAGCGCCATGCACCAATCTCCTCCCTCGGAAAGGGATGGCTGGATTTACGCGGACTGGCCGAACAGAAAGAGCACCCTCAAGGTTCCTAAAGACAGCTCCCTCCTGGGAAGCCATTTTGTCCACGGCAATTACACGCCCGATATCAAGTTTTATATCGACCGGATGCGGGACTTCATGGCGCCGGTGGAATTCAGCTCAATAAAGGGCAGTACCGCTGAAAGCATACGTTTTCAGTGGAAGGAGATCCCCACTGCCATAGGGTACTTTGCCACAGCCATGGCACACAACCAGCAGGCAGGCGAGACCATCTTCTGGTCATCCAGCGAAGTGAAGGACTCAGGCTTCGGCCTTATGGACTTTCTCACCCCCGCTGACGTGCAGAGGTTCATTAAAGACAGGGTCGTGATGGATCCTAGGATCACAAGTTGCACTATCCCGAAGGGAATCTTCAAGGGTGCTGAAGGCAGCATGCTCAATTTCATCGCCTATGGGGAAGAGATGAATGTGGTCTATCCCCCAAAACCGGAAGACCCGAAGGAACCGTGGAACCCCATATGGACAGTGAAGGTGAGGCTCAAATCCACAGGCATGACCATGCTCGGCGCTGAAGAGCGTGAACAGAGACAGCCCCGGAAGATGAGGGGCAGGGAGAGCCAGCAGTACAAAGAAGAGATGCCTCAGGAACAGGTGCAGGAGCCCCCGAAGGAGCAGCCCAAAACTCCGCCTGAGGAAAGCACCATAGACAAAATCAACAAGTTCAAGGGTCTTTTCGGGTATTAGGAAAGAAGACAAATTATACGGTATACGTCCCTCTTTTTGGACAATCCCTATTATGTTTTGTGGAGAGGGCAAGAGTTGCACTTTTAAAGCCGTAACTCACCTTGAAAATTAAGAATGGTGATGCGACGTCCGAAAGGTGAGAATATTTGGAGAAGGGACGATACTGATTAATCTCTCATGGAGAAACTTTCAAGAAAAATGGTAATAGAGCTTTCAAAAACAACCGGTGAGGTGTCTGGCTTTGACCTCTCGGGTCTGGACCTGAGCGGCCTCGATCTCATTGCCATGAACTTCAGGGGCTCGAATTTCAGGGGTTCAGACCTGAGCAAGGCAAACATGAGCAGATCAGTATTCGACGAAACCGACCTGAGAGGCTGCGACCTCGGCAGCTCAAATTTCACCGGCGCCAGTTTCAGGAACGCCGGCATCGAGAAGTGCGATCTCACCTTCTCAACCTTCACCGGTGCGGACTTTTCCGGTGCGAACCTCCGGGGTGCGGACTTCACAAACTCAAAGCTCTCGGGTGCGAACTTCAGGAACTCAGACCTTTCCGGAGCCAACCTTCAGATGACGGACGGCGCCATGGCGTGCCTGGCTGGTGCGAACCTTTCCGGAACCAACCTCCGCGGTTCGAGTATGGTGGGCGCAGACCTTTCGGGCGCCTGCCTCCGCGGTGCGATGCTCCACGGTACCGACCTGAACGCGGCAAACCTCTCATCAGCTGATATGAGAGAGACTAAACTCATAGAGACCTCGCTTATCGCCGCAAACCTGAAGAACGCTGACCTCAGGTCCAGCATCCTGAAAGACCCGGACATCACAAGGGCGAACCAAGAGGGAATGAAAACCGGCGCTCTCTTTCACGAATTCGAGGGCGACGATGTTGTATAGGACCCCGCAGAGAGAAACGCTTGCTAGTAAATCTCATCAAAATTAGGACGCTTAAACTGGAAGGTTTTCTATCGAAACTTCTGACAGAGAAAGGAGGAGATAAGATGAGGCGGAAGAAGACACTCGTTCTGGGAATCTTAATACTAATAGCTACCATGATTGGCGGATGCGCAACCACCCAGAAGCAGGACATTGAGAGCAAACTCATTTCGGCATTTGCCGCGAACTGCAAGACTGTGGAACTTAAGGTGGAAGACCACGATACCTACATGATAACTCCCACAGGAAGAGTGGACGCAAATGGATGTCCCATCACCCTGATAATGGGATGGAGAGAGGGCAAGATCATTAAAGAAAAGGAAGTGGAGGTCTGCGAATGCAGGGAGGAGAAGGGCAGATGAGTGCGTCCGTGCAGAAGTAGGGAAGCTAACCGAAGCGTGAAAGAAAAAATTATCTTCACCTGGAGTGGCGGCAAGGACAGCGCCATGGCATTGCATGAGCTCAAAAGGAATGCAGGTTATGAGATAGTGGCACTCTTGACCACCATAACAGAAGACTATGACAGGATCAGCATGCATGGAGTACGCCGGGAACTGCTTGAAGCCCAGGCAGTCTCTCTCGGCATTCGCCTTGAGAAGGTCCTCATCTCAACGCAATCTTCCAATGAAGACTATGAATCAAGGATGCGGGCTGCCCTTGAGCAGTATAAGGCGAAGGGAGTCAGTTCTGTGGCCTTCGGGGACATTTTTCTGGAGGAGTTGAGGAGATACCGGGAGGACAATTTGGCGAAGATAGGGATGAAAGGGATTTTCCCTCTGTGGAAGAGGAGAACTTCTGATCTTGCCAGGGACTTCATCCATGCAGGGTTCAGGGCAGTCATCACCTGCGTTGATTCAGAGGCCCTGGATAAACGGTTTGCGGGTAGGGAGTTTGACAAGGCGTTCCTCTCTGAACTCCCTTCCGGAATTGACCCATGCGGGGAAAACGGGGAGTTCCATTCATTTGTCTATGACGGACCTGTTTTTAAGAACTGGCTAAGACATACGCGGGGAGAAATGGTCCTCAGGGACCAACGCTTCTGGTATCTTGACCTCGTCCCGCCCGAGATTGGAAACAAATGAACTATAAAAGCTTTATAAATCATCGATGCGAGTTCCTGCCCTGCCATAACCTGGAGGAATGGCATTCATGCCTCTTCTGTTACTGCCCGTTATTCCTCCTGTCCTGTCCCGGTGAGCATAGAGTCCTGCCCACGGGACTGAAGGACTGCTCACCCTGCGTCATCCCCCATACGGAGAATGGCTGGGACATCATCCAGAAGGAGCTACAGGATCAGGTATTCACTCAATCGCCCTGTGTAAAGACCCGTCTGTAAGCACAGCTCCCAAAACAAAGAAACTTATGAATAACGTCTGCTACCCCATTCTATATATGAGTCTCTTTCTTATAGGAGAGGCATCCGTCTCTCAGCAAGACAATAGCTCTCAATTTACTCTACTATGGTCTCTGCATCGAAGAACAGTCTGTTCCCATTTTCTGTCAATGGTCCGCTCTTGCGGATCGGCACATAACCCTGAGTCTTGCCGTTTGAGCCGGATACCTCTCCTAGGTTTATGAATTATGTCTGATTGGGCGCACACCCTGCTCCGCAATCACTTTTCAAAAAGAAAGGCGATAGTCCACGCGCCGATACGGTATAATGGGTAATCTTAACATCAAGGCATGATTGGGAGGGAACTCATGGTTATTTTGGTCTTTGCAGTATTTATTATTGCGGTAGTGACCATCTTCTCTGTTCAAAACGCGTCCCCTGTTGCGGTCACTTTTCTCTTCTGGAATTTCCAGGCATCCCTGGCCATCGTCATTTTCCTCTCCACACTCATCGGGGTGATTATTGGGGCGATTGTCTTCTCTGTCCTAAGAAGAAAGATGTCTCCCAAGAAAGGAACCGATAGCGTCATCCGCTGAGAAAGAGCTCGCCTTCTTTGCCTATTTCTTTTCCACAGGGAACCCTGCCTTGAGCCACTCATCCCATCCGCCTTTCAGTGCTGATACATGCGTGAACCCCAGTTCCATAATCTCCTGCGCCACACTGGCGCTCGTATGCTCAGACGGTCAGGAGCAATAGAGAACTATTTTTTTCTCTCTAGGATACTTCGATGCCCATGTTCTTACATCAGCGAGAGGGTCTTCACGGACCGCACCCTTGATTTTCTTATCACTCTCTCTCCACGACCAATCTGTCCTGACATCGATAATCACCACTGATGGGTCGTTAAGAAGGGCCTTTAGCTCCTCCTTAGTGATTCTTTGGACTTTCGTCAAGGAGTACGCCTCCCGGGCAATGAGCCCACAGAGGACAGCACACAAAACTACCAAAAACAGTTGCGGTAATGACCGTTTCATCCCTTCCTCCTTTTTTCATGGTGCTGATTTGCCTATAGTATAATATATCACTGACCATGAGCATTAAGAATCATTTTCTCAAGACATCTGAATCTCAACCCATCCCTTTACCGGATGATTCCCCCAATCACGCGTTTCAGGAAACCCCGATGGCGACTATTGCTGAGGCGCTTCTCACTCTTGCCACCAGCAGGGTCATCTGTTCAGAACTGCCGGGCATTTATACGCATGTGAGGAACCTCAGGGAAGCAATGGGGAGGGCTGATTCTTTGACACAGGAGACCCTTCTGGTAAATCTCTACGCCAGTTTGCACACTGCGGGTTCCCTCTATTCACCCTCTGAGCGGGTGCTCCTCTCAAAGAGAGCTGGTTACTCGTGCCATGCAGGAGGGCTTTCCCCCCTCATCAGGGCTGAACCTTTTATAACACCGGACTCTGTGGTGGTGGACCTTGGCGCAGGGAACGGGCTTCAGGGCCTGCTGCTCCAGTGCCTTTCGCCCCATAGAAGAACTCTTCAGGTGGAGCTTTCTTCGGAAATGATCCGCATCGGCCGGCTCTTCCAGGAGGCACTGGGAATCAGCGCTGACCGTGTGGAATGGATCCATGACGATCTCGTAAATGTGTCCGTGGAGGCTGCTGATATTGTCTATCTTTACCGTCCGGCACGGACCTCTCCCGATGGCCGTGAGCTCTACCGGACCATTGCCCGCAAACTCGCATCAGTGCCGAAACCCCTCATGGTGTTCAGCGTTGCCGACTGTCTTGGACAGTTCCTCAATGAACAATTCTCACTCTTTTTTACCGATGGCCACCTCACCTGTTTCTCGAAGAGGTAGGGGTGACGTTTCGGTACAGATCAGTGATCCCGCACCTCCGTGGAAAGAATAGGATATAAAGGAGTCTGATCATACACAGGATTACCGAGTCAGTAACCATTGCTTTACCGCCGGAGAAGGTCTTTGCCTTTCTCAAAAATGTCGAGGAGCGCCTGAGACTCAACCCTTTTTACCAGGTCCTGGGCTTTGAAAAGCTGACAGAGGGGAATGTGGGAGTAGGCACACGATTCAGAATCAAACTGTTAGGTAATGACAGAAGGGCAGAGTACGAAAGCGAGGTGCTTGAGTTTGTAGAAAACAGAAAAATTGTGACGAGGGATACCCAAGGCAGACTTCTTCTTACCCTCACCCTCAGGGAAACCGGCAAAGGCACGCTCCTGACCCATGACGAAGAGTTTGTAATTCCCGCTGACGTCCTGTATCCCCATGAGGGGGAACCCGATCTTCCTCTCTGGGCAAAGGTGCTTAAAGGCCTCTTCTCCCTGGACAGGGCACGATTTACTGACAGGGATACGGACAGAAGAATAGAGGAGATAAAAGGGAATCTCAGGAAAAACCTCAGGGTGTGGCTCTTCACTATAAAGGAGCGGCTGGAAGGCAGGGAAAGATAAAGGAGATAAAAGGGGACGGAAAAATCTCCATCCCCTTTTATGCATTCCCTCTTATTTCAGCTTAAGGGTATTACACGCTGCCTTATAGTCATCAGCGGTCAACTTCTCGTGCATCTTGGCGGCCTTGCCTTCCTTCACTCCCTTCATCAGGGCATCACAGCTCT
>DATKOU010000106.1:0-2564 GCA_035524455.1 Thermodesulfovibrionales bacterium
CACATCAAAGATGGGGAATATCCGCCTACGGGAAGTGACACTAAAAAGCCATATAAAAATATCTTGACTGGAATAAACAAGGAAGAAACCGAAAACTTTTGGAGTACTCCTAGACATGTAGTTTTCTTTCTTACCCTACCCATCTCTTGAGCAAAAACTTCGCTCCCTCCTTGTCCAGTGGCTGATTTCCTGAACCACACTGAGGGTCCTGAACGCATGAGGGGCATCCGTGCTCGCAGGGGCATTCTGTGATCACCATGAGGGCTGCCCTGAACCACTCCTCTATGACATCGAAGGCCCTCTTCGTGAGACCAATGCCTCCTTCGAACCCGTCATAGATGAATAGTGCCGGTGCCTTGAACTGCGGATAAAGCTCGTAGCTGAGGCCTCCGATGTCACCTTTGTCGCATAACGCGAATAAGGGGATACACGCAATGGAGGCATGTTCCGCTGCATGGAGGCTCCCTGCAAGATCGTAGCCGTGGGATTCCAATGAGGTTTGGGTATCTTTATCTATTGTTATCCACAGCCCCTCCGAATCGAAGAGATATTCGGGCATCTCCAGGTCATGTCTCGATATTTTTGTCCTGTCAAAGATATTCTTCCTTTCATACCCCGTCACTCTGTTGGTCATTCGGAGTGTTCCCCAGTTTACGGTGAACTTCTGAAGATTCTTTCTCTCCTTCCCCTCCCTGACCTCTGTTTCCTCCTTGCTCAATGCCTGGGTATAGTAAAGGACATCCACTTCCCTGCAGAAGACCTTCTTCCTCTCGATGTCCAGTTTATGAACCATGTACTGTCTCCCCCTGTGGAGGTAGATTGCTCCGGGAAAAGCATCCAGGAACACCCTGTAGCCGCTCAACTCACCGATGCTTTTCCCTGAATCATCCATGATGGGGAAGGACTCACCAATGGCCCTTATCCCCACATCGCGATGGGGCATCCTGTTTCTTGAAAACCATATGTCCCCTGTCTTTCCCTGACTGAGAAGCCCCTCATTCGTACATTCATCAATGACTGGCTTGAGCGATGTCACATCATAGACAGTGTCGTTCTCCTTCAGGTACACCTCTGATGCGGCGCACGGGAGATGCTGCTTGAGGATGTGTGTATTCGCGGTGTCGATGACTGCTGCCTCATGGTTTTTACCGAAAAAGGCATCCGGATTCCTTATGAAATACTGATCAAGGGCATCCTGGAGGCCTATCATGAAAATCAGGGATTCCTGACCATGTCTTCCCACCCTTCCCGCTCTCTGCCAGGTGCTGGAAATGGAGCCGGGATAGCCGGCAAGAATGCAGACATCCAGTCCACCGATATCCACACCCAGTTCCAGTGCACTGGTGGAGACGACACCAAGGAGGTCACCGCTGAAGAGCCTCTGTTCTATCTCCCTCCTCTCCTTGGGAAGAAAGCCCGCACGGTAGGGGCTTATTTTCTCTTTCAGTTCCGGGGCCCTGTCAATGGTCCACCGGTAGATTAGTTCGGTGATCTTCCTTGCCTTTGTGAACACGATCGTCCTTAGGCCCGCTTTCACGCACTGGATGAAAAGCCATGTGGCTTCCGTATAGGGGCTTTCAGCGGGACTGAGGAACATGAAGTGTATCCCTGAATGGGGTGCGCCGCTTTCCAGTACTGTCTGAAAAGGGAGCCCCACAAGATCCTCGGTGAGTTTCTGAGGATTGGCGATGGTGGCAGAACATGCGATGAACTGCGGGGTTGCGCCCCAGTGGTGGCATATCCTCCTCAGCCTTCTCACGACATGGGCCATATGGGAGCCGAAGACCCCTCGGTAGGTATGCACCTCATCCAGCACCACATACCTGAGGCCCCTTAAAAAGGGCTCCCATTTTGCATGGAAGGGGTTTATCGCCAGGTGGAGCATATCAGGATTCGTGAAGACCACACTAGGGACAGACTCTCTTATCTGCTTCCTCCTGTAGGATGTGGTATCACCATCGTACACCTCAGCAGCTTCAAGATGCGAGCGTGAGCCCCTTTTTTGCTTTGGGGGATTGATATGCACGGAATTGAAAAACTCGTTCAGGTTCTTTACCTGGTCCTGTTCAAGACCCTTCAGAGGGAATATGTAGAGCGCCTTTGTGTCATGGTTATCCATTAAGGACTCGATCACCGGTATGTTATAGATCAGGCTTTTTCCGCTTGCGGTGGGAGTCATCACCACCACATTCTCTCCCTGCCTGATGAGGTCAATGGCCTCTGCCTGGTGGCTCCAGAACCTCCCGACACCCTCACGTGCGAGCACCTCCCTCAACACATCCTTTACTTCGAGCTTCATGTGTCTCGGTTGAATGGGTGGAATATACCTGTGCCCTGCGAGCTGGAGCATGAACCTGCTGTCCTTCTCCAATGACTCGAGAAAATCCATGATTGACATGAGGTCATTATACAATAACCGCTGGGAGAGGTCTGTGAACAAGCAATGCCGATCTGTTGCGGCGTATTAAGCTCTCTCTTCTCCATCCCCCTATGCATAAGAATGCGTATCACTTCAGCAGCACATTCGCAAGGAGAAATTCCGCAGCGGTCTCAGTAGAGAGAGG